>CANHUM010000035.1 GCA_947463845.1 Comamonadaceae bacterium | reverse complement strand
TCATCAAGCGCTGATCCGTCCCCGGTTTGCCAAGCTCCAGCGTGGACAATCGGGGCATGCAAACGCGATTCATCCTGATAGAAACCAGCCATGCCGGCAACGTGGGCGCAGCCGCCCGGGCATTGAAAGTCATGGGTTTTGATGACCTGGTGCTGGTGGCGCCGCGCTGGTCCAATGTGCTGCGCAAAGAAGAAACCATCCAGCGGGCCAGTGGGGCCAATGATGTGCTGGCCAAGGCGCGTGTGGTTGAAACACTGGACGAGGCACTCGATGGCGTCACCCATTTGTGCGCCACGGCCATGACACCACGTGACTTTGGTCCACCCACCCGCTCGCCGAGAGAACACTTTGCCGAGCTGACCCGGCCCGGTGCGCCTGAGCAATGCGTGGCGTTTTTATTCGGCTGCGAGCGTTTTGGCATGAAAAACGAGGACGTTTACCGCTGCCATGTGGCGCTGTCGATCCCGACGAATCCGCAGTTTGGCTCGCTCAATCTGGGCTCGGCCATTCAGGTCATCGCCTACGACTGGCGGGTGGCGTTGGGCGGCTTTCCGGTGCAGGACGCGGTGCCGCCTGCCGACAAGGCTGACGCACAACAAGTGGCGGGCATGCTGACGCACTGGGAGCAGGCGCTGACCGACATTGGCTTTCTGGACCCTGCTGCGCCTAAAAAGCTCATGCCGCGCCTGAACCAGTTGTTCAACCGGGCTGATCTGAGCCCGGAAGAAATCCATATCCTGCGCGGGGTGGCCAAGAGCATGATCCAGATGGCCAGCGGCAAGCGATAGACTCGGGGCTTATGTTTTCCCGTCTTCGCTCCGACATCCAATGCATCCTTGACCGGGATCCTGCTGCCCGAACCGCCTGGGAGGTGCTGACCTGTTACCCCGGCTTGCACGCTTTGGTGCTGCACCGCCGGGCGCACTGGTGCTGGAACCATGGCTTCAAGTGGCTGGGTCGCTTCATCTCGCATGTGTCGCGCTGGCTCACGGGGATCGAGATCCATCCTGGCGCCAAGATCGGCGAGCGGGTGTTTTTTGACCATGCCATGGGCGTGGTGGTGGGCGAGACTGCCGAGATTGGTGACGGCTGCACGATTTACCAAGGTGTCACCCTGGGCGGTACATCGCTTTACAAGGGCGCCAAACGCCATCCGACCTTGGGCCGCGATGTGGTGGTCAGCGCAGGCGCCAAAGTGCTGGGCGGCTTCGAGGTGGGCGACGGGGCCAAGATCGGCAGCAACGCGGTGGTCATCAAGCCGGTACCTGCCGGGGCGACCGCGGTGGGGATTCCTGCTCGGATCATTCCATCCAAGACGGGCGAGAGCGCTGATGTGGCCGGCACAGACCGCAAGTTCAGCGCCTATGGCATCACACAAGACGATGACCCTGTGAGCCAGGCTTTGCGTGGTTTGATCGACAACGCGGCCGGGCAAGAACACCAGATCGCCATGATCTGGAAAGCGCTGGAGCAGCTGTGCGTCCAGCAGCAAATTCAAATGCCGGGCGATGCGGCCACCCGTGAGACCTTTGAAGCGGACAAACTCAACCAGCTGGTTGGTAAATAAGCCTCACTGCGCAGCGACCAGGGTTGCTGCCGCTTTGAGTTCACGCCACCGCTTGTCCAAGCTGCTGTAGCGGGCCAATGCCTCTGGGTCTTCGCCGCTTTGGTGCTGTGCCAAGGCTTCGTTTTTGAGGTTTTGCAAATGATCGATCATCAGCATGTTCATCAAACGGCGTAATTCCAGACGGGCCTCTTGAGGGTCAGGCGGGGTGGCATCTTCGGTACCGGCCACGGCGTTGAGTTTCTCCTGAGCCATCCAGCGCTTGGCGTCTTCGGCAAAAGCCTGGCCTGGCATTTGCTCGCGCAGTGTCGACCAACCCAAAGCCCCCTGCTCGTGAAACTGTGACTCCAGCCAGGCAAACAGCGGACCGTGTGGCGCGGGCAAGGCGCACAACATGGCATGGTCTTCGCCAGACAACGCTTCCCACAGCGCCATATTGCCCAACAGCAGGCGGGCTGCATGGTCGGCACGGCTGGCAGGCACGGTGCGTGGGCCGGTGTAAGCCGCAGGCTGCTCACGGGGGTAACGGCCATTGCCGAATTTGCTGTTGAACTTGTTGCCCGTGGTCCAGCTGGATTTTTTGGCAGGGCTGGCGTAGGCGCTTTCGCTGGCCCATGCGCTGGCATCAGCGTGGTGCGGCTCAAAGTGGGGGAAGGCATCGCCACCCGCTGGGGCCACTTGGCCGAGCGAGGGGGTCGTGGTGGATGAGGGGGGCGTCGCCGCCTGGCTGGGCCCACGCGCAAAACGTTGGTCGCTGGCCGCTTGCTGCCCCCACAGGCGCTCCAGAGCGGCCGTATCCAGTTGAATCAGTTGCGCCAGTTCAGACAACAGTTGCTGCTTGAGCGCGCCCTCGGGCAGCAACTGCCACAGCGGACGGGCTTGGCTTGACAGACGGGCGCGGCCTTCGGCGGTTTGCAGGTCGCAGTCGGCACTGGCGGCTTCGATCAAAAAGCGCGACAGCGGCATGGCCTGCTGGATCTGCTCGGCAAAGGCCTCTTGGCCGAATTCGCGCACATAGCTGTCGGGGTCGTGTTCTGCCGGCAAAAACAAGAACTTGATGCTGCGCACATCGGTGGCATAGGGCAGGGCACCATCGAGCGCTTTGCGGGCAGCGCGGCGGCCTGCAGCGTCACCGTCAAAGCTGAAGACCACCGAGTCGGTGAACCTGAAAAGTTTTTGCACATGGTCAGGTGTGCAGGCCGTACCCAGCGTGGCCACGGCATTGGCAAAGCCCAGCTGGGCCAGCGCCACCACGTCCATGTAGCCTTCGGTCACCAGCACATAGCCCGCGCTGTGCAGGGCTTCGCGGGCCTCATACAAACCATACAGTTCGCGGCCTTTGTGAAAGACCGGGGTTTCGGGCGAGTTCAAATACTTGGGTGTGCCAGTACCGATCACCCGCCCACCAAAGCCGATGCATTCGCCCTTGATGTTGCGGATCGGGAACATGATGCGGTCCCGAAACCGGTCGTAGCGCTTGTCGTCTTCTTCATTGACGATCACCAGCCCCGATTCGGCCAACAGCGGGTCGTCGTATTTGGGGAAGATGCTGGCCAGAGAGCGCCAGCCTTCGGGTGCGTAGCCCAGCCCAAAGCGCTTGGCGATTTGACCCGAGAGGCCCCGCCCTTTGAGGTAATCGATGGCGCGGGGCGTGATTTTGAGTTGTTCGCGGTAGGCATTGCCCGCTTTTTCCAGCACATCGCTCAGGCTGTCTTGCTTGGCTTTGGCAGCGGCGGCACGGGCGCGGTCTTCGGGCGACTGTTGCTCTTCGGGTACTTGCATGCCGGTTTGCTGGGCCAGGTCCTTGACCGCTTCGATGAAGGTCATCCCAGCGTGCTCCATCAAAAAGCCGATGGCATTGCCGTTTTTGCCGCAGCCGAAGCAGTGGAAAAACTGCTTGGTGGGGCTGACGCTGAAGCTGGGGGATTTTTCGCCATGAAAGGGGCACAGGCCCATGAAGTTAGCGCCGCCTTTCTTGAGCTGCACGTACTTGCCCACAATGTCGACCACGTCGACACGGGACAACAGCTCCTGGATGAAAGACTGGGGGATGGCCATGGGGCTATTTTCACCGATATGGGCCGATGATCCGGTGGCGCGGGGAACTGGTTTCGGGGCAAACCAGCATGGATTTCAGCCTAGGGTCAGGCAAACTGTTCACTATTGGAAAGTCAGCCTTCACGGAATCACCATGCAAGAAACCAAAGTCAGCATCTTCGATCAGGATTTGCCCCAGACCCCCGCCAACCACGCCCCGATTTCCCCGCTCAGTTTCATCGAGCGCACGGCCGAGGTTTATCCAACCCGCCTGGCCATCGTGCACGGCGATTTGCGCCGGGACTGGGCCACCACCTACCGCCGCTGCCGTCAGCTGGCCAGCGCTCTGACGCAAGCGGGCATTGGCAAGAACGACACGGTGGCCGTGATGCTGCCCAACACGCCGCCCATGGTGGAGGCGCACTTTGGCATTCCCATGGCCGGTGCGGTGCTCAACGCGCTCAACACCCGGCTGGACCCGGAGACGGTGGCCTTCATGCTCGACCATGGCGAGGCCAAGGCGGTGATCGTGGATCCGGAGTTTGCAGGGGTGATGAAAAAAGCGCTGGCGCTGCGCCAGTCCTCGCGGCCCATGCTGGTGATCGATGTGGAGGACGCGCTCTACACCGCTCCCAGTGAAAAGATCGGTTCTGTCACTTACGAAGCCTTTGTGGCTAAGGGTGATGCCGCATTTGCCTGGAGCCTGCCTGCCAACGAGTGGGACGCCATTGCCCTGAACTACACCAGCGGCACGACCGGCAACCCCAAGGGCGTGGTCTACCACCACCGGGGTGCGGCCACCAATGCGATCTCGAACATTCTGGAATGGGACATGCCCAAGCACGCGGCCTATTTGTGGACGCTGCCCATGTTCCATTGCAACGGCTGGTGCTTCCCTTGGACGGTAGCAGCCCGTGCGGGCGTGAACGTGTGTTTGCGCAAGGTGGACGCGCAAGCCATGTTCGATGCCATGCGCGACCATGGCGTCACGCATTACTGCGGTGCGCCCATCGTGCACGGCCTGTTGGTCAATGCCCCAGCGGCCATGAAGGTGGGGGTGCCCGCAGGCATCAAAGCCATGGTGGCAGGCGCTGCGCCTCCGGCCTCGATGATCGAAGGCATGGAGCAGATGGGTTTTGACTTGACCCATGTGTACGGCTTGACCGAGGTGTATGGCCCGGCCACGGTGTGCCCCAAACACCCCGAGTGGGATGCGCTGGACATTGGTGAGCGGGCCCGGCTGAACGCCCGCCAGGGTGTGCGATACCACCTGCAGCGCGATGTGCGGGTGCTCAACCCCGAAACCATGCAACCCGTGCCGCAAGACGGCGAGACCATGGGCGAGATCATGTTCAAGGGCAACATCACCATGAAGGGCTACCTCAAGAACCCCAAGGCCACGCAAGAGGCCTTTGCCGGTGGCTGGTTCCACAGCGGCGACTTGGCGGTGCAGTACCCGGACGGCTACTTCAAGATCAAGGACCGCAGCAAGGACATCATCATTTCGGGTGGCGAGAACATCTCGTCCATCGAGGTCGAAGACGTGCTGTACCGACACCCTGCTGTGCTGGCGGCAGCGGTCGTGGCCAAGCCCGATGCGCGCTGGGGCGAGACGCCTTGCGCCTTTGTGGAGCTGAAGGCCGATGCCCAGGTCACAGCCGAGCAGATCGTGGCGCATTGCAAGCAGCATCTGGCGGGCTTCAAGGTGCCGCGTGCGGTGGTGTTTGGCGAGCTGCCCAAGACCAGCACGGGCAAGATTCAGAAGTTTGAGTTGCGCAAGCAAGCCGGGTCGGCTGCGGCGATTGACGTGTGATGCAAAAGGCCTGAGGGCGCAGCCTCAGGCAATGTCGAAGGCGTGCGTGCTGAAACGGCCCGCACGCCGGTCGGCAAAGTAATGCTCCAGCGTTTCCTTGACCGTGCGGAAAGCCAGCTCTTCCCAGGGAATCTCGTCTTCTTTGAACAACCGCGCTTCCATGGTTTCGTGCCCGGGGTCGAACACATCGCTGGTCAGTCGGGCGCGGTAATACAGGTGGACCTGGCCCACGCGGGGCACGCTCATCACGGTGAGCAGGTCTTCCATGATGAATTGGGCCCCGGCTTCTTCAGTGGTCTCTCTGGCGGCCCCTTGTGACGTCGATTCACCCAGTTCCATGAAGCCCGCGGGCAGTGTCCATTTGCCTTTGCGCGGCTCGATGTTGCGCTTGCACAGCAAGACCTGGTCGCCCCAGTGAGGCACAGTGCCCACCACATTCAGGGGGTTTTCGTAGTGCACCGTGTGACAGGCGGTGCAAACGGCCCGCTGTTTGGTGTCGCCGTCGTCTGGCAAACGGTAAGCCACCGCAGCGCCGCATTGGCGGCAATGGCGAATGGTGCGGTCAAACATCATGGGTGAGGCTGAAGGGGTAGGGTATGGACATGTTGCAATGCCAGAGTCTAACCAGTTCCCCATGAAAAAAGCCTCC
Source organism: Comamonadaceae bacterium (assembly GCA_947463845.1). Lineage (GTDB taxonomy): Bacteria > Pseudomonadota > Gammaproteobacteria > Burkholderiales > Burkholderiaceae_C > Limnohabitans_A. The sequence continues at coordinate 3,712 of CANHUM010000035.1, read as the reverse complement.
TGGCTTGAGTAACCCGGAGGCTTGTCTGGTTGGTGTGACCTGTCAGGTCAGGTATTGGATCAGGAAGAGTGAGATGCCTGGAAAGAACAGCAGCAACAAGGTGCGCACAGTGTCGCTGATCAAGAAAGGCATGATGCCCTTGTAGCTCTCACTCAAGGGCACGTCTTTGGCCATGCCGTTGACCACATAGACGTTGAGTCCTACGGGTGGTGCCAACATGCCAAAACCCACTGTCATCAGCACCATGATGCCGAACCAGATGGCGGTGTATTCCGGCGTCATGCCGAAATCCAGCTTCATGATGATGGGGAAGAAGATCGGGATGGTCAGCAGCAGCATGGACAACTCATCCATCACGGCGCCCAGCACCACATAAAGCATCAGAATGCCGGCCACCACCAGCAAGGGGGCCAAATTCATGGCGACCACCATTTCGGCCAGCTGTGCGGGCACTTGTGTGCGAGCCAGTGCGGCGTTCATGACATCAGCTCCCATGAAGATCATGAAGATCATTGCAGAGCTGATCGCCGTGGCGTGGAAGCAATGCAAGAACTTGTCCCAGGTCAGCTCACGCTTGAGCATGGCTGCCAAAAAGGTAGATGCTGCACCCACTGCAGCCCCTTCAGTCGGGGTGAAGAAGCCAGCATAGATGCCGCCAAAGACCAGGATGAAAATGAAGGCAATCGGCAAAATGCCTTTGAGTGCTTCGAAGGTAAGTTCTTCGCGGTCCTCCTGCTCAGGAGCCTGGCCTGGCACAAGGCGCACATAAACGGCGATGGCGATCATGTAGCCCACCATGGCAATCAGACCAGGCAACATGGCGGCAGCAAAGAGTTTGGCGATGTTCTGTTCGGTCATGATGGCGTAAATGACCAGCGGCACCGAAGGTGGAATCAAAATGCCCAATGTGCCACCCGCTGCCAGCGTACCGGTGGACAGGCGACCCGAGTAGCCATGGCGTTTCATTTCAGGTAGAGCCACACCCGTGATGGTCGCAGCGGTGGCCACAGACGAGCCACAAATGGCGCCAAACGCTCCGCATGCGAGCACGGCGCCCATGGCCAAGCCGCCCTTGAAGCGACCCATGACCGCTGCGGCAAACTGGAACAAGGCCTTGCTGATGCCTCCTTGCGTGGCAAAGTGTCCCATCAAGATGAAGAGAGGAATGACCGACAGGTCGTAGTTGGCTAGGCGGGCAAATGCCAGGTTGTTGAGAAAGTTCAAATAGGTTGGAGCGCCTGCTTGCAGGATGAATCCGGCTGTGCCTGCCAGGAACATGGCGCCCGCAATGGGCACGCGGACCACCATCAGCAACAGCATGATCCCGAAAATCATCAATGCCAGATTGATCGGGGTCATGGCGCAACCTTGCTATCAAATTTGGAAATCACTTGCGTAGCGGCTATCACCGCAGTGATGCCAAATGGAATGCACATGCTGGTCAACACAATCCAGTCTGGAAATTCAAGCAGCATGGACGCGCCCATGTTTTCCTTGGCTTTGATGGCTGCAGCACCGCAACGCCATGCAAGCAGGGAAAAAATCACCATCATCAACAGGTCACCCAGACGGTCCAGTTTGAAGTTGAACTGTCTGCTGCACTTGGCGGTGAAAAAATCCACGATGATGTTTTCATGCTTGAGTTGGCAAAGCGGCATGAACAGGGCAATGGCCGCGCCAACACCCACACCGGTCAATTCAAAGTCGCCAATCACGGCCGAGTTGAAAAAATTGCGTCCGATCAGGCTGTAGCAGGTCATCAGCATCAGTCCAATCAGGATCAAGCCACCCAATATGCTGCAGAGACGGGCAATCCGCTCCAGTGGATTTGAGAACATCATGGCGTTTGAAGGGTGTCAATGAAAATGAGATTGGAGCTGGACTGACCCGTTGCTGATGCAGCAGCGAGTGACATGCCTATAAAAAAACCTGAGCAGACCATCAGGGCTGCTCAGGTCGATGTCGTCAAGGGCTTACTTGGTGTATTGCTTGATCAGGTCTTGAGCGTCCTTGAGCAAGGCTGCACCGTTGAGGCCGCGCTTGTTCATGCTCTGGACCCATTCGTCATCCTGCTCGTCGGTGGCCTTTTTCCAGCGTGCCAGTTCAGCGGGTGGGATCACGGTGATGGTTTGTGTTTTGGTTTCCTCAAACACCTTGCGGCCAGGCACGTCGTTGCCGGCTTGGGTCGCACCCAGGAATGCCGACAGTTCGCGGCCGGAGTTCTTGTCGATGACCGCTTTCAGGTCAGCGGGCAGGGAGTCGTACTTGGCCTTGTTCATGGGCATGACAAACACGGTCGTGTAAAGGGCTGGATAGCTCTTGTCGGTTTCTGCAGCGAACTTGGTCAACTCGTGCACCTTCAGGCCAGGCGCGACTTCGTAAGGAATCACGGCGCCATCGATCACACCCTTGGACAGGGCTTCAGGCACTTGGGGCACGGGCATACCCACGGGGGTGGCGCCCAACTTGGCCAGCATTCGAGTGACGTTGGCTGTAGGTGCACGCAATTTCAGGCCCTTGAAGTCTTCCATTTTGGTGACTTGCTTGTCCTTGGTGAAAATCACACCAGGGCCGTGCACATGCACAGCCAGCAGTTTCACATCCTTGTGTTCATCCATGGCGTGCTTTTGCACAAAGTCCCAAGCGGCACGGCTGGTCGCTGCAGCGTTGGTCATGGTGAAAGGCAACTCGAACACCTGTGTCTTGGGGAAGCGACCTGCGGATGAACCGGCCACGTGCCAAACCACGTCGGCCACGCCATCCTTGGCCTGGTCATACAGCTGCGGTGGTGTGCCGCCCAATTGCATAGCGGGGAAGATTTGGCATTGCAGGCGGTTGTTGGAGTCGCGTGCGATGTTTTTGCACCAGTCGCCCAACATGGTGGTGTGCTGAATGGACTGTGGGCCCAGGAAGTGGTGCACCTTCAGGGTGATGGTCTGGGCATGGACGCCAAAACCAACAGCCATCAGGCCTGCGGCCAAGGCTGTTTGTTGCAGAAATTTTTTCATCGACTTGTCTCCATCATGGGTTGAAAAGCAAAATCATAAACCAACCGGGCGGTCGGTTAATCAATTGATTCTTACAAGTTACATGCGTGGCCGATTGCGCCGTCGAGCACACATTAATTTGACGTCAATATGAATTATGTTGCAACTATTTTGGGGAATCATAGGTAAATACCCTTTGAATACCGTATTGCTTGCACTTTGATTCATTGGGTGAGCGATCAATAGCCCAATGGGTTCGATCAGCCCCTCAGGGTACGTGTCAGCGGATGCGAACTTGCAAGCGGCCCAGCCCCGCCACCTCACCGACCAGTGTGTCACCCGACACCACAGCGGCCACGCCCTCAGGGGTGCCGGTGTAAATCAGGTCGCCAGCTTGCAGTTCCCAGGCGGCGGACAGGTGCTCGATGGTTTCGGCCACGTTCCAGATGAGTTTGGCCACGTTGCTGCGTTGGCGGTCTGCGCCATTGACCTGCAGGCTGATCTCGGCGTGGTTCACATCACCGGCTTGCGCCTTGGGGGTGATGGGCCCGATGGGACCCGAGTGGTCGAAGGCCTTGCCAATGCACCAAGGGCGGCCTTGTTTTTTCATCTCGTTTTGCAGGTCACGGCGCGTCATGTCCAGGCCCACGGCATAACCGAAGATGTGCTGGGCTGCATCGGCCGCCTTGATGTTTCGCCCGCCTTGGCCAATGGCCACCACCAAT
>CANHUM010000034.1 GCA_947463845.1 Comamonadaceae bacterium | reverse complement strand
GTACGAGTGAACGTATTTGGCAGGGGAGAAAGGATTCGAACCTTTGCATGCCGGAATCAAAATCCGGTGCCTTAACCAGCTTGGCGACTCCCCTACACAGGTTGACCGCTGAAACAGCGACCGACCGATCAACTATCGCTGGACGCCCAACCCAGTAAAGGATGAGCCTCCAAATTGCTGCAAAGCCGGGCCAAAAAGTGGTCAGGGACCGAAACTTTCGTGGTGCTGTCCATGCAATGGGCAAACACGGCACTGCCAGAACCCGTCATTTTGGCTTTCATGCCAGCGCTGGCAAGCACTTGAAGGGCTTGTCCAACACCAGGGCACAAGGCCTGAGCGACGGGTTGCAGGTCATTGTGACCAAAGTCGTATGCGCCTGCAGCAAAGACCGACATTGTAGCAGCGATTGTGTCGCGTTGGAGGGCTGGGTCCGCAAAAATCCGGGAAGTTTCGATGCCCTCAGGCGGTTTGACGACCCAAAATCGGGCAGCAGGCAGGTCGATGGGGGTGATTCTTTCGCCCACACCTTCTACCCAGGCATTGCGCCCGCGCAGGAAAAAAGGCACATCCGCGCCCAGCTGCAGACCCAATTTTTCCAGGGCGGACAAGTTCAGGTTCAGTCTCCACAAGCGGTTGAGTGCCAGCAAGCAAGTGGCGGCATCGGATGAGCCGCCCCCCATGCCCGCCTGAGCCGGAATTTGTTTTTCAACAGCGATGTGGACGCCCTCGGTGCAGCCTGTATGTTGTTGCAGCAAATGGGCTGCACGTGTGATCAGGTCTTGCGCCGGCAAAGTCACGTTCAGATCTTCGCGGCTGATGGCGCCTCCTGAGCGTTTTTCGAAATGCAAGGTGTCGCACCAGTCGATCAACATGAACGCCGATTGAAGCAGGTGGTAGCCATCGGGGCGGCGCCCGGTGATGTGCAAAAACAGATTCAGCTTGGCCGGCGCGGGCACATCCAGGAGTGATTTCATGGCCCGATTATCACCATGGCATGGGCAGTTGTTCAGCGGTCCAGAACAATGCGTAACACCGTCACGGGTGCAGGCAAGCGTCGCTCGGCAGTGATGCGTCCTTGCGCATGGGATGACAAGTCGACTTGCCAACCCGATGCTTCTGAGGGCCTGCCTGCTAACCAATCAAACAATGCGGCGATGGGCAGATCTGTGCCGGTCAGACGGGCTGCCAAGTTTTGCAAGCTGGTGCCGACCACTTGCTCCTGGCCTTGTTCCAGACGCGCATACTCAGCTTGCCACTGCAGGCGTGCCAAGCTCGTGCCAATCGGGCTGAGCAAGACCATCTGGCCGCTTTGAGCAGAACCCTGCAATTCGAAGTTGGCACTCAAGGACTCGGGGGGATCTTTGAGTACCTGTATGGCCAGGCGCCCCGACCATTCGTTGCTGCTGGGGACAGTCCTGGGTTCAGGGGTGGCGCAAGCGGTCAAAAGCACGAGCCAGACCCACACGCCCAGTCGTGCCCAGCGTTCAATCTTCATGGCCTGGCCCACCGGGTTGCCATATCGCAGAGGGTGACGGTCATGGTTTGAATTGAAAGCGTTTGAGGGTTTCAGTCAGGGTGTCGTTATCGGATTTCAGCAGCAAGCCTTCACGCCAAACGGTCGCAGCCTCATCACGGCGTCCCATGACCCACAAAACTTCTCCCAGATGCGCAGCGATTTCGGCATCGGGCTTGGCTTTGAAAGCTGTTTGCAAAATTTGCAATGCTTCGGCAAATTGGCCTTGCCTGTAAGCGACCCAGCCCAGACTGTCCTGGATGTATGCATCCTGTGGTGCCAGCTGCAGCGCTTGCTGGATCAGTTGGCGGGCTTCTGTCAAGCGGATGTTCCGATCGGCGAGGGAGTAACCCAGGGCATTGAACGCATGAGGATCATCGGGTTTGCGTTTCATGAGCTCGCGCAGCAAACTTTCCATCTCGTCAAAGCGCTTGAGTTTTTCGCAGACCATGGCCAACTCGGACATCAGTTCGGTGTTTTGCGAATGCTGGACCAGAGCCTGCTTGACCAAGGTGTAAGCGCTGGCGGCTTGCTGGTTGTTGCGCAGCCATTGAGACTGCACCAGCGTTTTGCGGATGGCCAGCTCGGGTGTGCTGGCCTGGATGCGTTCCAGCGTCAGCCGAGCCTCATCCAGCCGGCCTTGATGCGAGAGCAGATCGGCTTGTCGACTGGCCAGCTTGATGGGGTCAGCATGGGTCGGTACTTGCGCCAACCATTGCTGTGCTTGCGCCCATTGCCCTTTGCGTTGGGCAATCTGCGCCAAAGCCATCAAGGATTCTGAAAGCCCCGTGATCACCGTTTTGTCTGCCGCAGACTGGGTCAAATCGATGTGCTTGAGCAATTTCTTTTCTGCCAAGTCCGACTTTCCGGTCTCGAGCAAGAGCAGGCCGTGTACCAGCCAACCTTCTGCGAAAGCAGGTTGTTCGACATTGAGTCTTTGCAATTGGTTGAGAGCTTCAGGGTACGAGGGCTGGCCGATGAGCAAGCGTGCGTAGCCCAGACGCAACTCCGCCGGCACAGGTCCTTGCATGGCCTTCTGCAGCAAGGGAAAAACATCATTGGGTGCCGCGTTGGCCAGGCTCAGGGCCAGGATCAGTGGACCAGAAGCTGTGGCGTCTGCCTGCAGTCCTTGCCGAGTCGCCTCGACAGCCAGGGCCAGTTGTCCCGCTTCACGCCGCATGCGGCCCACTGTGGTCCAGCTGGAGGCCGCAGTATGACTTTGTTTCAAGGCCGTCTGGAGCGCTTTTTCGACCGTGTCTGCAGCCAGTTTTTTGTCCTGAACGCGAGAGAACACCCTGGGGATCGAAGCAATAGCGCCATTTTGTTCATGGGCTGGCAATTCCCGGATGGACACCGCCAATGCTTGCCCGGCCTCGTCGAGTCGGTTCAGGGCCAGCAAGATCTGGAGCAGGTAACGATTGGCTTCAGTGGACTCGGGGATGGTGTTTTTCCAGGCTTGTGCGGCCTGGAGCGCCGCATCTCCCGAGCGCGACTGCAATGCCACATCCACAGCCCTTTGAAACACCAAAGGGTCACGGGTTTTGCGAGCCGCATCCAGAATGATGGAAAAACCGCTGCCGGGGGAGCCGCTGCGCACGTTCATCTCGCCCAGCAGGAGCTGGTAAAAGAGCACGGCATCCAGCGCAGATTGTTGGACGGCCGGTTTGGAGGGCGCCGCGGCTGGCGGCGTGGCAGCTTGCGCCGATGCGCATTGAGCGCCCAGTAACATCAAGGTAACACGCAGCCAAAATTTCATGGTCTCATCATAATCCACGCATTTGCGGGCCTGAGCCCCAAGGCCCAACACCCTTTCATGCCCCAAGCCCATGCCTGAACTCCCCGAAGTTGAAGTCACCCGCCGCAGTTTTGCCGACCGCATTGCTTCCGCTCAAATATTGGCGCTGCACATGGGCAAGCCTTTGCGCTGGCCGCTGGGCGCTTCCCCGGCCAGTTTGGTTGGGCGGCAAATCTGGGGCGTGCGCCGACGCGGCAAATACCTGTTGCTCGATCTGGACCAAGGCTTGCTGCTGGTGCACCTGGGCATGTCCGGCAGCCTGAACTTTGCCCCCACACAGCCCGAAGCCGGCCCGCACGACCACATGGACCTGGTGACCGACCGGGGGGTGTTGCGCCTGCACGACCCGCGCCGATTTGGGGCGGTGGTGTGGGCGCCGGGTGAAGACTCGCCGCAAGCGCAAAAGCTGTTGGGCAGGCTGGGGGTGGAACCCTTGAGTGCCCAGTTCGATGTGATGGTGTTTGCCCTGGCCCTGAAAAAACGCCAGACCGCCATCAAGCAGGTTTTGTTGGCGGGCGATGAAGTCGTGGGTGTGGGCAATATCTATGCGTCGGAAGCGTTGTTCATGGCGGGCATACGCCCCACCACGAAAGCCTCGCGTTTGTCCAAACCTCGTGTGGCCAGGTTGCATGCCGCCATCGTGCAAGTGCTGACCCGTGCGGTGGATCAGGGCGGCAGCTCGCTCAAGGATTTTGTGAACGCCGAAGGCCGCACCGGCTACTTCCAGCTGGAAGCAGCGGTGTACGGCCGCGCGGGCGAGCCTTGCCGGGTGTGCGCCAGGCCCATCAAATCCATGTTGCAAGGTCAGCGCACCACTTTTTACTGCCCCACATGCCAGAAACCGTGATGACTTTGCCCGATGGATTTGCCCGCCGCATGGTGGACTGGCAGCGGCTGTACGGCCGCCAAAGCCTGCCTTGGCAAAACACCCAGGACCCCTACCGCGTCTGGTTGTCCGAAATCATGTTGCAGCAAACGCAGGTGAGCACGGTGTTGGATTACTTTCCCCGGTTTTTGACGCGCTTTCCAGATGTGGCGGCGTTGGCCGCTGCCCCACAAGACGATGTGCTGGCGCTGTGGAGCGGTCTGGGCTATTACACCCGTGCACGCAATCTGCACAAGTGCGCCCAAGAGGTGATGGTGCGCTTTGGTGGGGCCTTTCCCCGCCGCGCAGAAGACCTGCAAACCCTGCCCGGCATTGGCCGATCCACGGCTGCAGCCATCGCGGCATTTTGCTTTGGCGAACGTGCCGCCATTCTGGATGGCAATGTCAAGCGTGTGCTGACCCGTGTGCTGGGTTATGGCGCGGACCTGGCGGTGGCCCAAAACGAAAAAGCCCTGTGGGCGCTGGCGCAAGAACTGTTGCCCGCGCAAGCGGCCGACATGCCGCGCTACACCCAGGCCTTGATGGACTTGGGGGCGACCGTGTGTTTGCCGCGCAAAACGCAGTGCGAGGCCTGCCCGGTCAGCACCCTGTGCGAGGCCCTGGCGCAGGGCGAACCACTGGCCTATCCGGTCAAAACCCGCAAACTCAAGCGCAGCAGCGCCACGCTGTGGTTGCTGTGGGCGGTCAACGCGCACGGCCAGGTTTGGCTGCAAAAACGCCCGGACACGGGCATCTGGGCGGGCTTGTTCAGTTTGCCGGTGTTTGACTCGGAAGCGGACTTGCTGGCCGCTTGGCCGAAGGGAATAGAGCCGCAGTACATCGCGTCCTGGAAGCATGTGCTGACGCACCGCGATTTGTATCTGCACCCAGTGCGCATGCGCGGGTCCGGCAAGTCCGCTCCGGCATGTGATGGTCAGTGGGTAGATGCCAAGGACTGGTCTGCGATGGGCTTGCCAGCGCCGATTCGGGCCTTATTGGCAGCGGCGTGAATACATGGATCCCGCATTCAGTGCGGGATGACTTTGGAAACACGAGATTCTGGGAAGCGCTCAGATCGCGTCCAGCTCTCGGTGTCGTTTCAGGGTGAGCCAGCGTGTGCTGAAGTTCTGGGCCAGCTGCTCGACCATGAACACCGAGCGGTGTTGGCCCCCGGTGCAGCCGATGGCCACCGTCACGTAGCTGCGGTGGTCGCGCTCAATGGCGGGAATCCATTGCTTCAAAAATTCTTCGATTTGCATTTGCATCTGCACGAATTCTTCAGACTGGCGCAGGTAAGCCTGTACGGGTTCATCTCGCCCGGTGAGTGGTCTTAGCGAACTTTCGTAATGCGGGTTGGGCAACATGCGCACATCAAACACATAATCAGCATCCGTGGGGATACCGCGCTTGAAGCCAAAGGATTCAAAGACCAGCGTCAATTGCGCTGATGGGGTGCTGACCAGGGTCTTGATGTAGGTTTGCAGCTGGGCCGAGCGCAGCAAACTGGTGTCGATGACGTGGGCACGTTCTCGCAGATCTGACAGCAATTCCCGCTCAAACTGGATGGTCTCGAACAGCGCCTTGTCGCTTTGTGGTTTGCTGCCACCGGACAAAGGGTGCTTGCGACGTGTTTCAGAGTAGCGGCGTTGCAAGGTGTCGCTGGTGGCGTCCAGAAACACCGACTTCACCGTCATGCCCATGTCGCGCAGCGAGGCCATTTGCTCGGGCATCAGGTGCAGCGAATTGGCGCTGCGTACGTCAATCGCAATGGCCAGGCGCTGCTCTTGTTGTTGTTCTTCGAGTTGGACGAAGGGGATGAGCAACTCGGGTGGCAGATTGTCCACGCAGTAATAGCCTGCGTCTTCGAGTGCGTGCAGCGCCACCGATTTGCCGGAGCCGGACATGCCGGTGATGAGGATGATGTCCATGCTCAACTTTGTGCGGCTTTGCGGCCAGTGGGTTGGGGGGAAGTGCCCAGCATTTCGCGGGCGTGGGCCAGGGTGGTGGCGGACAACTTTTCGCCGCCCAGCATGCGGGCGATTTCGTTCACACGCTCTTCGCCACTCACATTGCGGACCTGGCTGCTGACCTGACCCATGGCCGTGGCTTTGCTGACCAGCAGGTGGTGGTTGGCACAGGCGGCCACCTGGGGCAGGTGGGTCACGGCCAGCACCTGGCGGTGTTGACCCAGTTGCTTCATGAGCCGACCCACGGTCTCGGCCACGGCTCCGCCCACACCCGAATCCACTTCGTCAAAGATCAAGGTCCCGGCTTCACCCAGTTCGCTGGTGGTGACGGCAATGGCCAGCGCAATGCGAGACAGTTCGCCGCCCGAGGCCACTTTGCCCACAGGGCGGGGCGTGCTGCCCTCATGCCCGGCCACCAGAAAGCTGACTTCTTCCAGGCCGTGTTGGGCGGGTGCGTCCAGGGTTTGCAGCTGCACCTCAAAGCGGCCGCCTTGCATGCCCAGTTGCTGCATGGCGCTGCTGACCGCGTGGGCCAGTGGCTTGGCTGCTTGCTGGCGCTGGCGCGAGACAGCTTTGGCCGCTTGCGTACAGGCGGTTTGAGCGGCATCAGCAGCTTTTTGCAGGCCATCCAGATCGGCTGCCGCATCGAGCTGGGCCAGTTCCTTGTGCCAGGTCTGCAGTGTCAGTGGCAGCTCGTCCGGGGTTTTCTTGTAACGCCGGGCCAGTGACAGCCACAGGCCCATGCGTTCGTCCAGTTGCGCCAGTTGGGCCGGGTCCAGATCGGTTTTGCGCAAATAGGCATGCAGGCTGTGGGCCACGTCTTCGGCTTGAGCCTGGGCGGAGGCCAGAACTTCGGCCAAAGCGTTGAATTCGGGCTCAAACTGGCCCAGCGACTGCAGGGTCTGGATGGCGCGGGACAAGTCGCGCAACGCGCCGCCTTCTTCCTCGCCTTCGAGCCAGATCATGCTCTGGCTGGCCCCGTCGATCAGGGCCTGTGCGTTGGCCAGGCGACTGTGTTGGATGCTCAGCTCTTGCCATTCATCCTCCTGTGGGTCCAGCTTTTCCAGCTCGCCAATTTGCCATGCCAATCGCTCGCGCTCATTGGCCAGTGTGCTTTGCGCTTGCTGGGCGTCGGCCAGAGTTTGTTGGGCTTGCCGCCAAGTTTGCCAAGCGGCTTTGAGCGGACGGGTATCGATGCCCGCGTAAGCGTCCAGCAGACTGCGCACCGAGTCGGGCCGGGTCAGACTTTGCCAGGCGTGCTGACCATGGATGTCCAGCAGTTGTTCGCCCAACTCCCGCAGCTGGGTGGCTGTGGCGGGGCTGCCATTGATCCACGCGCGGCTTTTGCCAGTGGTGTCCACGGTTCGGCGCAGCAGCAAGTCGTCACTGGTCTCAAAACCGGCCTCTTCGAGCCAAGACTGGATGGCAGGTGTGGGCTCGAACTCGGCGCACACCTCGCAGCGGCTGGCGCCTTCGCGCACCACGCCCGATTCTGCGCGGGCGCCCAGGGCCAGCTGCAGGGCATCAATCAAAATCGATTTGCCGGCACCAGTTTCGCCTGTGAGCACGCTGAAGCCTGTGTTCAGATCCAGCTCCAGTTCGTGCACGATCACAAAGTCGCGCAGGGTGATGTGCGTCAGTGCCACGGCTCAAGCGCCTTCATTCCAGTGCATTTTTTTACGCAGGGTGTCAAAGTAGTTCCAACCTGCTGGGTGCAAAAACCGCACGGTGTGCTCGGAACGCCTGACCACAATCCGGTCGCCCAGAATCAGGTCAGCAAGTGATTGCATGTCAAAGTTGGCGCTGACATAACGACCGGCCACGATCTCTATGCTGATCTCGGACGACTCCGGCAAAACAATGGGGCGGTTGGACAAGGTGTGCGGCGCAATCGGCGCCATGACCCAGCCACCAATGGCCGGGTGCATCAGCGGGCCACCGACCGACAGCGAATAAGCGGTGGAGCCTGTGGGTGTGGCGATGATCAGGCCATCGGCACGTTGGTTAGAGACGAAGCGACCATCGACCTCAACCCGCAACTCGACCATACCCGAGGTGCCACCCCGGTTGACGACCACATCGTTCATGGCCAGGGCGCTGAACACACAGCGCTGATCGCGCATGACGTGGGCTTGCAGCAAGCTGCGGTCTTCCGTTTGGTGGTGGCCCTGCAGCATGGGCAGCAGCACATCCTGGTAGCTCTGCAAGGGAATATCGGTGATGAATCCCAGCCGCCCCTGGTTGATGCCCATCAAGGGCAAGCCGTAGCGCGCCATCTGGCGGCCGATGCCCAGCATGGTGCCATCACCGCCGATCACCAGGCCCAAATCACAATGTGTGCCGATTTCCGCCATCTCCAGTACAGGGTAAGGGGTCAATCCGGTGTGTGAGGCCGTTTCCTTGTCCAGAACCACGTCGCAGCCCTGTCGTGTCAAAAACTGGGCCACATCGTCCAGAGCACGGCGTGAACTCTCCAGCGCCCCACCCTGGGTGGTGGTGTGGTATTTGCCAAACAGCGCAACGTGACGGAACTTGGATCTCATGCGCAAATTACATCATTAAAATGACCGAATGCTAGACGATCGTGCCAAGTTATTGCTCAAAGCCCTGGTGGAGCGCTACATCGCCGACGGCCAACCCGTGGGCTCGCGTACGCTCTCCAAAGCCTCAGGTCTGGACTTGTCACCCGCCACCATTCGCAACGTGATGTCCGACCTGGAAGAGTTGGGCCTGATTGCCAGCCCGCACACCTCGGCTGGGCGCATCCCGACCAGTCGGGGCTACCGCCTGTTTGTGGACACCATGCTCACGGTGCAACGTGACGGTTTGGAGACCCCGGCACTCACCCCCGACCAGCCGCAAAAGGTGATTGCCAGCGCAGCCAACTTGCTTTCCAATTTGTCCCATTACGTGGGCGTGGTCATGACGCCGCGCCGCGCCTCGGTGTTCCGGCACATCGAATTCTTGCGCCTGTCCGAGCGGCGCTTGCTCGTCATCATCGTCTCTCCCGAGGGCGACGTGCAAAATCGCATCTTGCTGACCGAGACCGATTACTCGCAAAGTCAGTTGATCGAAACCTCCAATTTCCTGAACACCCATTACGCCGGCATGGCCATCGAGCAGGTGCGCAGCCGGGTGCAACAAGAGCTGGTCAGCCTGCAAAGCGAAATCGCTTCGCTGATGCAGGCCGCCGTCCAAGTCAGCACCGAAGCCCTGACCGAAGATCAGAACGAGGTGGTCATTGCCGGCGAGCGCAACTTGCTGTCGGTGAGCGACTTTTCCAGCGACATGGGGCATTTGCGCCGGGCGTTTGAACTGTTTGAGCAAAAAACCCAACTCATGCGACTGCTGGACGTGTCCAGCCAGGCCGAAGGTGTGCGCATCTACATTGGCGGCGAAAGCCAGATCGTCCCCATGCAGGAACTGTCGGTGGTCAGTTCCCCCTATGAAGTGGATGGTCAGGTCGTGGGAACGTTGGGCGTGATCGGCCCTACCCGCATGCCCTATGACCGCATGATCCAGATCGTCAACATCACCTCGCGTCTGGTCAGCAATGCACTGAGTCAGTCCAAATAAGCCCCTGCGGCCCACTACAATCTGCCCTTCGGTGGGGGCGTTAGCTCAGTTGGTTAGAGCAGAGGACTCATAATCCTTTGGTCGACAGTTCAAGTCTGTCACGCCCTACCATCCAAATCGTAGAAGTGGCCCAT
>CANHUM010000033.1 GCA_947463845.1 Comamonadaceae bacterium | reverse complement strand
TCGCCAGCCGCTTGAGCGAAGACCCTACCGTTCAGGTGGCACTGCTTGAGGCCGGGCCGCCCGATACCAGCGCGCTGATCCATTGCCCCGCAGGCATCGCGCTCATGGCCCGCGTGGACCTCGTGTCGCAAGGCCTGAGCACAGTGCCTCAGCCCGGCTTGCTCGGGCGCAGCGGGTTTCAGCCGAGGGGCCGCACCTTGGGCGGATCCAGCTCGACCAATGCGATGGCCTACATTCGGGGCCAACAAGCGGACTACGACACCTGGGCGCAGATGGGTTGTGCGGGGTGGTCATGGGCCGAAGTCTTTCCCTATTTTTTGAAGGCCGAGCACAACGAACGCATCCACAACGAGTGGCATGGCCAGAACGGTCCCTTGAACGTGGCCGATCTGCAAAGCCCCAATGTGTTTTCGAAGCGCTTTGTCGAGGCGGGCGTACAAGCGGGTTTGGCGCGGACCAGCGACTTCAACGGCCCATCTCAAGAAGGCGTGGGTCTGTACCAGGTCACGCAGCGGGCGGGTGAACGTTTCAGCGCCGCCAAGGCTTACCTTACGCCCCATCGGGGGCGCCCCAATTTGCACGTCATGACGGGCGTCACCGTGGACTGCATTGGGTTGGTTCAAGGTGTGGCCAGGCAGGTGCACACTTTGCAAGACCGAAAGGCCCAAACATTGACCGCTCGGCGCGAAATCATTTTGAGCGCAGGCGCATTCCAGTCACCCGCCATCCTCATGCGTTCGGGCATCGGGCCGGCTGCACACTTGCAAAGCTTGGGCATCGAGGTGTTGCACGATCTGCCTGGTGTGGGCGAGAACCTGCACGACCACCCGGACGCGGTGCTGGTGGCCGATGCACCGGGACACACCGATTTGATGGGCGTTTCACCCCGCGGCGTGTGGCACACCTTGCAAGCCCTGTGGGCCTGGCGGCAGCAACGCAAGGGGCGGCTCACCACCAATTTTGCAGAGGGCGGAGCGTTTTACAAAAGCCGTCCCGATGCGGCGCACCCGGACATCCAGCTGCACTTTGTGGTGGCCAAACTGGTGGACCATGGCCGCCAACTCACGCTGGGCCATGGCTACTCTTTGCATGTGTGTTTGTTGCAACCGCACAGCCGAGGTCGTGTGCAATTGGCCGACCGCAACCCCCACAGCGCGCCGCTGATCGATCCGCAATTTTTGAGCGACCCGCGAGACCTGCAGCGTTTGCGTGACGGGGTACGCCAAGCCCAGCGCATTCTGGCGCAACCGGCGCTGGCCGCTTATGGCAAAGAGTGGGCAGCGTCAGCCGACGCCCGTACCGATGAACAACTGGAGCACTGGATTCGGCAAAACGCCGACACGGTCTACCACCCGGTGGGCACCTGTCGCATGGGGCAAGATCGCATGGCGGTGGTGGATGCGCAGTTGCGCGTGCATGGTGTGCCGGGTCTTCGCGTGGTGGACGCTTCGGTCATGCCACGCATTGTGAGTGGCAACACCAACGCGCCGACGATCATGATTGCCGAAAAGGCAGCGGATTGGATTCGCCAAGGTGCATAGGTGTGCCAATGCACCCTGCCAGGTGGGTGAGCAGACAGACGCGGTGGGGTGGAGTGAAAAGAATGGTCTTGTCCTCTCGGGGCACCGAGGGGACCATTTCATTCACTCATTTTTGAAAGACATTGCCATGACCTACAACGAACCGAAAACCACCGAGACCGCTGCCACCGCCATGAAGGCCGAACAGCACCACGCCAAAGCGGCCGAGCATTTGGAGTCTGCCGCCAAAGCCCACAAGGAAGTGTCCAAACTTCTCAGCGCCAAAGACGTTGCGGCTGCCAAGGCTCAGGTGAAATTGGCGCAAGAGCACACCGACAAAGCGCATGAGCACGCCGAAGCGGCCAAGAAGGCTGCCGTGACCCCATGAGCTTGAACGGGTATTGAGTTGGCCGCTTGCTTCTGTTGAGCAGGCGGCTTTTATCGGGAGTTTGAAACTTTCACAGCCGAGTCCGCCGCAGGCCAGCGGCAAAGACCCGTCTGCAGATCATTTCTTTTTGGCCACCACACGCACCATCTCCAGGCACTGCTTGGCGTAACCCCATTCGTTGTCGTACCAGGCCACGATCTTCACGAATGTCTTGTCCAGCGCGATGCCAGCGGTGGCGTCGAACACGCTGGCGCAGGGCTCGCCACGGAAATCGGTAGAGACCACCTTCTCGTCGGTGTAGCCCAGCACGCCTTTCAAGGCGCCTTGGCTTTGGGCTTTCATTTCGGCGCAGATGTCAGCGTAGCTGGCATCGCTGTTCAATTCGACAGTCAAGTCCACCACCGACACGTCGGAGGTCGGCACGCGGAACGCCATGCCCGTGATCTTGCCCTTGATTTCGGGAATCACCACCCCCACAGCCTTGGCCGCACCGGTGCTGCTGGGGATGATGTTTTCCAGAATGCCGCGACCACCGCGCCAGTCCTTGCGGGATGAGCCGTCCACCGTCATCTGGCTGGCCGTGGCGGCGTGCACCGTGGTCATCAGACCACGCTTGATACCCCATTTGTCGTTGAGCACCTTGACCACGGGGGCCAGGCAATTGGTGGTGCATGACGCGTTGGAGATGATGGCTTCACCTGCGTATTGCTGATGGTTCACCCCGTACACAAACATGGGTACGGTGTCCTTGGATGGCGCCGAGATCACCACCTTCTTGGCGCCGGCCGCAATGTGCATCTGACTGGTGGGCTCGGTCAGGTAGTGGCCCGTGCATTCGAGCACGATGTCCACGCCCATCTGGCCCCAGCGCAGATTGTGCGCGTCGCGTTCGTGCGAGAGCTGGATGCGCTTTCCGTTGACGATCAGGCTGTCCTCGCTGAAGTCCACTGTGCCGTCAAAACGACCGTGCACACTGTCGTACTTGAGCATGTAAGCCAGGTAGTCAGCGGGCTTGGGGTCGTTGATGCCAACGATCTGAATGTCGTTGAAGCCGTGCTTGAGTGCGGCACGAAGTGCCAGACGGCCAATGCGGCCGAATCCGTTGATACCCAACTTGATGGTCATGGTGAGAGCCTCGGAAGATAAGTTACTAAACCGTTACGTCACCGGATTGGAAACCAGGACCCTTGCGAGAACCTGATCCCCTTTGCCGGTCAGTGCGCCTTGTCAGGCCTTGAGCAATGCAGCGTGGACCGTGTCGGCCACGTTTTCGGGGGTGAAGCCGAAGTGTTTGAACAGCACAGGTGCTGGGGCCGATTCGCCGTAGGTGTCGATGCCGACCACGGCAGCGCAGCCGTACTTCCACCAGCCGTCGGTGGAGCCCATCTCGACCGCCACACGGGGCAAGCCTGCGGGCACCACGCTTTGCTTGTATGCGCTGTCCTGGCGGTCAAACACGTTGGTGCTGGGCATGGAGACTACGCGCACGCCGATCTTGCGTTCGGCCAGCAGCTTTTGTGCGGCCAGGGCCAGTTGCACTTCGGAGCCGGTAGCGATGATCACGCCGTGGGTCTTTTGGATGCCGACGTGCTCGGGCTCGGACAGCACATAAGCGCCACGGCTGATGTCACCCAGATCCCTCTTGGGCGAGTACGCCAGGTTTTGGCGGCTGAGCAACAGGGCCGAGGGGCGGTGGGCGTTTTGCAGGGCCACAGCCCAGGCCACGGTGGTTTCGGCCGTGTCGGCAGGGCGCCACACGTCCAAACCGGGAATCAAGCGCAGGCTGGCCGCGTGCTCGATCGACTGGTGGGTCGGGCCATCTTCACCCAAGCCAATGGAGTCGTGGGTGAACACGTGGATCACGCGTTGCTTCATCAGCGCGGCCATGCGGATGGCGTTGCGCGAGTAGTCCGAGAAGGTCAGGAAGGTGCCGCCGTAGGGGATGTAGCCACCGTGCAGGGCCACGCCGTTCATGATGGCGGCCATGCCGAATTCACGCACGCCGTAGTTGATGTGGCGGCCGATTTGGCCGTCTTCGGTCTTGACCACGTCGCCAGCCAGGTCCACGCGGAAGGCCGCAGTGCTCTTGGTGTTGGTCAGGTTGGAGCCGGTCAGGTCGGCCGAGCCGCCCAGCATTTCGGGCAAGGCGGCGGTGAAGGCTTCGAGGGCCAGCTGGCTGGCCTTGCGGCTGGCCACGGTCTCGCCCTTGGTGTGGGCCGACACCACGGCGTCAAACGCCACCTGGTTGAAGTTCTTGGGCAAGTCACCCTTCATGCGGCGCACAAACTCTTTGGCCTCGGCGGGGAAGGCGGCTTTGTAGGCCGCAAACTGGGTGTTCCAGGCCGTTTCGCGGGCTTTGCCAGTTGCCTTGGCGTCCCAGTCGGCGTAGACCGCTTTGGGAATCTTGAAGGGCTCGGCGGTCCAGCCCAAGGCTGCGCGGGTGAGTTGGATTTCTTCAGCACCCAGCGGTTCGCCGTGGGCTTTGGCGGTGCCCGCGCGGTTGGGCGAGCCCTTGCCAATGGCGGTCTTGCAGACGATCAGGGTGGGCTTGTCGGCGCTGTGCTTGGCTGCAGCAATGGCTTTGGACACGGCCGCAGCGTCGTGGCCGTCCACGGCGTCGATCACGTTCCAGCCGCAGGCAGCAAAGCGCTGGGGCGTGTTGTCGATGAACCAAGGGGCGACTTTGCCGTCGATCGAGATGCCGTTGTCGTCGTACAGGGCGATCAGTTTGTTCAGCTTCCAGGCGCCAGCCAGGGCCACCGCTTCGTGGCTGATGCCTTCCATCAAGCAGCCGTCACCCAGGAAAACATAGGTGTGGTGGTTGACGATGGCGTGGCCTGGTTTGTTGAATTCGGCCGCCAGCATCTTCTCGGCCAGCGCCATGCCCACTGCGTTGGTGATGCCCTGGCCCAGCGGGCCGGTGGTGGTTTCCACGCCGGGGGTGATGCCCACTTCGGGGTGGCCAGCAGTTTTGCTGTGGAGCTGACGGAAGTTCTTGAGTTCGTCGATCGGCAGCTTGTAGCCTGTCAAGTGCAGCACCGAATAGATCAGCATCGAGCCGTGACCGTTGGACAAGACAAAGCGGTCACGGTTGGCCCAGTGTGGATTGGCGGGGTTGTGTTGAAGATGATCGCCCCACAGCGCCACGGCCATGTCGGCCATGCCCATGGGGGCGCCGGGATGGCCCGAGTTGGCTTGTTGAACAGCGTCCATTGCGAGGGCGCGGATGGCGTTGGCCATGTGCTGTGTGTTTGCCATGTGGGCAGCTCCGGGATGTATTCTGGTAAACCCCAGATTTTAGCGGTTGTCCGACCCATGCCCCCGCTGCGGCATGCCAGCCAGAGTGGGCCACATCAGGCCCGGGTTTCTTTCTGTTGCCGCGCCAACACATAGCGGCGCATGGCCACCGCCGGGGCGTCGGCGGCAACCGAAAATTCGTACAAATCTTCTGCCGGGGTGCTGGCCAGGGCTTGCTCTTGCAGGGCCAGTCCGTCGACGTCTTCCTGAAAGGCGACAAACAATTGCTCGTGCATGAAGCGGGTGGTGGCCGCATCGCCTTGGGCAAAATCGCGCCCATGCACAATGAAATAGTGCGTGGTGGTGGCGGTCTCAGGGGTGGGCATGTGTGCGGTCCGGATGCGGAATTGCGGGCGCGCGTTTTCGGTCAAGTGGCAATCGTAAAAAGTGACCGACACCTCGTGCAGACCGAGGCTGCGAAATTCCGAGCGCACGATCCTGGCGGCTTGGCCTGGGTCTGTCAAACCCGTCGGAATGCCCCAGACCGGGGGCAAGGTGGTCGGCACCACATTGCGCAGCAGGGCAAACTGCCCATCGCCGATTTCAGTTTCAAAAGCGGCTTTGGCGTAGTCGGGCGTGCCAAAGCTTTTGGCGTGCAAAAAGCTCAAATGCGTCAGGTCCAGCAGGTTTTCGTGCAAGCGCACGTAACTGGCTTGCAAACCCAGATAGCCCTGTGAGCGCTCCCATGCAGGGTCTGCCATCCAGTCTTGTGGTGGTAATTTGGACAGATCAGCCTGTTCGGCTTCGCCCATCCAGATCCAGACCACCGCGCCACGCTCGTGTGTGCGGTAGGCCTTGGTGCCGATGTTCTTGGGGCAGCTTGCCTGCGACGGAACCTCGATGCAATCGCCCTCTGTGTTGAAACGAAAGCCGTGGTAGCCGCACACGATGGTGTCCTGCTCCAGCGTGCCGGCCGACAGCGGCATGGAGCGGTGTGGGCAGCGGTCTTCCAGCGCCACGACACGGCCGTCGCTGGCGCGGTAAAACACCAGGCGACGGCCCAGCAGGGTTCGGGCCAGCAATTTGTCCTTGATTTCCTCGCCAAAGGCGGCCACGTACCAGTCGTTCATGACAAAAGGCGTGTCGCGATCGGCCAGGCGCTTTGAAGCGTTTTGCGCGGCAGCGATGACGCTGATGTGCGGGCGTGTCATGGGTCTGTCTCCTTGGGTTCGGACCAGCACAGGCCTTGAGCCAAGCCTGCACGTCCAAGTTTAAGGTGATGAATTTGCCCTTGGCTCTCCGGTGGGCGCTTTCAGCCGTGGCAACATCCGGGGATGCCGATTTCATTTGCTCAAACTTTGTCCACCCGGATCAGCCCCGAGCCTCCAGCCCAAGCCATGGTTCTGGCCGCCGGGCGTGGCGAGCGCATGCGCCCATTGACCGACCAGACCCCCAAGCCCTTGCTGCGCGTGCGCGGACAGCCGCTGATGCAGTGGCCCATGCAGGCTTTGGCCCGGGGCGGCTTTGTGCGCCAATTGGTCAATACCGCATGGTTGGGCGAGCAGATTCCGGCACAGTTTGGCGATCAGATCAGTTGGCCCGGCTTGCCCGAGGTGCACATCCGTTATACGCACGAAGGCCAGGATTTTGGCCGAGCGCTGGAGACCGCGGGCGGCATCGTGCGGGCCTTGCCCCAATTGGCCGAGGTGTTCTGGGTGGTGGCGGGCGACGTGTTTGCGCCGGATTTTGTGTTCAGCGATCAGACCCTGCAACGCTTTGCAGCCAGCCCCGCACTGGCCCACCTCTGGCTGGTGCCCAATCCCGCCCACAATCCAGGCGGTGACTTTGGCCTGTCGGCTTCGGGTGAGGTGCTCAACTTGCCCAAAGGTGCCCCAAGCTGCGCCTACACCTTCAGCACCATGGCGCTGTACAAGCAGGACTTTTTTGCCGATTGCGGCCTGCCCCCCGGCAACCCCGATGGCGTGGCGCTGGCGCTCGCGCCATTGCTGCGCGCAGCGATGGACCGCGGTCTGGTGTCCGGCGAGGTGTACGCGGGGGACTGGACCGATGTGGGTACGCCTGAACGGCTGGCGCAGCTCAACGGCGATCTCCCTAGAATGCCCCCATGACCACCCCAACGATCTACGCCCAACGCCGCGCCCGCATCGCCGCCCAACTGGGCGCTGGCGGCATTGCCATCATCCCTACCGCGCCCGAGCGCCAGCGTAACCGCGACAGCGATTACCTGTACCGGCACGACAGTTACTTTTATTACCTGACCGGGTTCACCGAGCCCCACGCGAGTCTGGTGATCACGGCCGAGGGGGAAGCCACGCTGTTTTGCCAGCCCAAAGACCTGGAACGAGAAATTTGGGATGGTATTCGCTTGGGGCCTGAGGCCGCACCTGCCGCTTTGGGCGTGGACCGGGCTTTGCCGATTGGCGAGATGCCTGCGCACATGCCCAAGTTGCTCGAAAACCGCATCACTGTCTGGTACCCGTTTGCCATCCACACGGGTCTGGAAAGCCTGGTCAACGGCTGGATGCAGTCGGTGCGCGCGCGCGTGCGCTACGGTGCGCTGTGTCCCGAGCAGCAACGTGACCTGTGCAGCCTGCTTGACGAGATGCGTTTGGTGAAAGATGCGCACGAGCAGGACATCATGCGCCGCGCCAGTGCCATCAGCGCCCGTGCCCACATCCGCGCCATGCAGCGCAGCGCGGCCATGTTGCGTTCGGGGCAAGCAGTGCGTGAATACCACCTGGACGCCGAGTTGCTGCACGAATTTCGTCAAAGCGGCTCGCAGTACCCGGCTTATGGCTCCATCGTGGCGGGCGGTGCCAACGCCTGTGTGCTGCACTACCGTGCCGACACGGCCTTGATCAAAGACGGCGACTTGGTGCTGATCGATGCAGGTTGCGAGCTCGACGGCTACGCCAGCGACATCACCCGCACCTTCCCGGCCAATGGGCAATTCACCGGACCGCAACGCCTTTTGTACGACCTGGTGCTGGCTTCGCAAGACGCGGCAGTGGCCGCCACCAAGGCCGGCGCCCGGTTTGTTGATCCGCATGAGGCCACGGTGGCGGTGCTGGCCCAGGGCCTGCTCGATGTCGGGCTCCTTGACAAGAACAAGGTCGGCAACGCGCAAGACGTGATCACCAACCGCAGCTATTTCCAGTTCTACATGCACCGCACGGGCCACTGGCTCGGCATGGATGTGCACGACTGCGGCAGCTATGTCGAGCCCTCTCAGGTGGGCCAGGTCAGCGAACGCAAAGACCCGCTGAGTGGTGAGACCATCAAGGACCGTCCCAGCCGCATCCTGCAGCCGGGCATGGTGCTGACCATCGAGCCTGGCCTGTATGTGCGCCCTGCCCCCGGCGTGCCCGAGCCCTTCCACAACATCGGCATCCGCATCGAAGACGACGCCATCGTGACCGCCACGGGCTGCGAGCTGATCACGCGTGGTGTACCCGTCAAGGCCGACGAGATTGAAGCCTTGATGCGAGGCTGAGTGGCCCATGCACCAGCACGCCACGGGGCGCTTGCACGCTGTCCAGATGGGCCGCTTGCGTCCGCTGCAGGTCGCAGGACGCAAGCTGATGTCGGGCATTGGCAAGACTGCCGTGTCCGGTCCAGTCGAGGTGGGTACCCTGGGTCTGGTGGGGGATGAGCAGGCCGATCTGTCGGTCCATGGTGGTTTGAGCAAGGCGGTTTATGCCTTGCCGTTTGAGCATTTGTCCTGGTGGCAGTCAAGGCGTCAGATGCATGCCGTGACCTTGTTCGAGGAAACGCTGCCCCCGGGTTTTTTGGGTGAAAACCTGAGTTTGATGGGCGTTCTAGAAAACGACATCTATGTCGGTGACTGCCTGGATTTTGGCCAGGTGTTGTTGCGTGTGACCCAGCCGCGCGAGCCTTGCGGTAAGTTCACCGCCATCATGGGTTATCCCCAGGCGGCCAAGGACATGGTGGTGAGCGGGCGTTGCGGTTTTTACTTGGCGGTGGACCGGCCAGGTCAGCTCCAGGCCGGCGATCCGTTTGAAGTGATCCCGGGCCCCCGATCCATCGGCATCGCGCAAGCCTTACAGCGCCAAGCCTGGCGCTATGGTCGGTGAGAGTGCCATTTGTGCAAAAAAGTCAAAAGCCAACTCACTTGCTACGCAAATTTACGCAGTCTCAACAGGCCAATACCGCGCCTAAAATGAAATGATCAGCGATTTGACACGTCTATCTGAGTGAAAGAACGCCATGGATGGAGGCAGAACCCTGCAGCCTCCAGAAAATCCTTACAACGGAGCAAACATGACCAACAAGGTGAAGGCCGAAGAAAAACGCGCACAGTTGCGCAAAGCGGCGCTTGAATACCACGAGTTTCCAACGCCTGGCAAAGTGGCCATCGCCCCCACCAAGCAGCTCGTCAACCAACATGATTTGGCGCTGGCTTACTCGCCAGGCGTGGCTGCGCCCTGCGAAGAGATCGTCAAGGACCCAGCCAACGCCTTCAAGTACACCAGCCGGGGCAACCTGGTGGGCGTGGTGACCAATGGCACGGCTGTGCTGGGTTTGGGTGACATCGGCCCGCTGGCCAGCAAGCCGGTCATGGAAGGCAAGGGCGTTCTGTTCAAGAAGTTCTCCGGCATCGATGTGTTTGACATCGAAATCAACGAGAAAGACCCTGACAAGCTGGTCGAGATCATCGCCTCGCTGGAGCCGACATTTGGCGGCATCAACCTCGAAGACATCAAAGCCCCCGATTGCTTTTACATCGAGCGCAAGCTGCGCGAGCGCATGAAGATCCCGGTGTTCCACGATGACCAGCACGGCACGGCCATCGTGGTGGGCGCGGCGATTTTGAACGGCTTGAAGGTCGTGGGCAAAGATCCGAAAAAAATCAAGTTGGTCACCTCAGGAGCGGGCGCTGCGGCCCTGGCTTGCTTGGG
>CANHUM010000032.1 GCA_947463845.1 Comamonadaceae bacterium | reverse complement strand
GGTGTGAACTTTTTGTTGTCGGTGCTGGTGCTGGTGTGGGCTGCCGATGTGTTCGCTTATTTCTTTGGCCGGGCTCTGGGCGGTCGCATTTTTGCTGTCAAACTGGCGCCTGCCATCAGTCCTGGCAAAAGTTGGGAAGGCGTGTTCGGTGGCATGCTGGGGGTCTTCTTGGTGTCCTGGTTGTGGCTTGTTTTTGACCGGAGCCAAAGTCCGGCAGGGGCCAGTTTTTATGCCTTGCTGTGGGCCCGAGGGGCTGCCGTGGCAGTACCTGCTTTGGTCTTCATGTCGGCCATGAGCGTGGTGGGTGATTTGGTGGAGTCCCTGGTCAAGCGCAGCGCGGGCATGAAAGACAGCTCGGGTTTGTTGCCTGGCCATGGCGGGGTGCTGGATCGGCTGGACGCCTTGCTGCCGACCTTGCCTTTGGCGATGATGCTGGTGGCCTCGATTTGATCTGGAGACTTCTGGGATGAACACGCAACAGTGCATCACGATTTTGGGCTCGACAGGCTCCATTGGAACCAGCACGCTGGATGTGCTCAGCCTGCACCCGGAGAGCTACCGCATCCACGCATTGACGGCCTCCAGTCAGGTGGATTTGATGTTGGCCCAATGTGCCCGCTTCAAGCCCGAAGTGGCGGTGATGGTGCAGGAGTCCGCGGGCCGGCAATTGGCCGAGCGGGTGCGCGCTGAGGGTTTGTCCGTGCAGGTGCGCTGGGGCGCAGCGGCTTTGGACGAGGTGGCCTCGGCCCCGCAGGTGGATGCCGTGATGGCTGCGATTGTGGGCGCGGCGGGTTTGTCGCCTTGTATCGCTGCCGCACGCGCGGGTAAGCGTTTGATGCTGGCCAATAAGGAAGCCTTGGTGGTGGGGGGCGATGTGTTCATGCAGGCTGTGCGCGAAGGTGGCGCTGTGCTGCTGCCCATCGACAGCGAGCATTCGGCCATTTTTCAATCCTTGCCCGAAGACCCCTCGACCTGGCAACGTCGGGTGCAGAAAATCATCTTGACCGCGTCCGGCGGGCCATTTCGCACCCGAGACCCGCGCACGCTCAAAGACGTCACGCCCGAGCAAGCTTGCGCGCACCCCAATTGGGTGATGGGGCGCAAGATATCGGTGGATTCGGCCACCATGATGAACAAGGCGCTGGAAGTGATCGAGGCGCGATACCTGTTTGGCATGCTGCCCGATCAGCTGGAGGTTGTCATTCATCCCCAAAGCGTGATCCATTCGATGGTGCAGTACCGTGACCATTCGGTGGTGGCACAGCTGGGTACGCCGGACATGCGGGTGCCCATTGCCTACGGATTGAGTTGGCCAGAGCGGATGGCTTCAGGTGCAGCTGCTTTGGATTTCCATGCTTTGTCTGCCATGACGTTTGAAGCCATGGATGAGCCTGAGCACCGCTTGCGTTACCCAGGTATTGCGCTGGCCTGGGAGACCCTCAGGGGTGCGCCGGGCAGTTGTGCTGTGTTGAATGCGGCCAATGAGGTGGCCGTGGATGCCTTTTTGAGCCAGCGCATCCGTTTTGACCAGATCCAGGATGTGAACCGTGCCACCCTGGACCGTTTGGCATTTGATGCGCCGGACAGTCTGGAGGCCTTGCTGGCCCTGGATGCGGCCAGTCGCACAGAGGCCTCGCGGCTTGTGCTTGCGCAGTGACGGGCGCCTTGTCAGTGCCGCTGTCCCTGAAAGTCCCTGATGTATTATCTTTGGCGTAGTTTGTGACTTTGGTTCTGGAACGTTTACACCATGAATTTTTTTGATCACCGCAGCGTTTGCCTGCCCTTTGCTTTCACGGTCGTGGCATGTGCCGCGCTGAGCATGCCGGCTTTGGCTGCGGAGCCTTTCACAGTCAAAGACATCCGCGTTGAGGGCCTTCAGCGCATCGAGCCAGGGACTGTGTTTGCTTCTTTGCCGGTACGGGTCGGTGATCGTTACACCACCGACACCGGGCCAGCGGTCATTCGCGCACTCTTTGCGCTGGGGCTGTTCAAGGACGTTCGCTTGGAAGTTCAGGGGGATGTGCTGGTCGTGGTGGTCGAGGAGCGTCCCTCTGTGGCTTCGCTTGAATTTGTGGGTCTCAAAGAGTTTGACAAGGATGTGTTGACCAAAGCCTTGAGGGATATTGGTTTGTCCGAAGGTCGCCCTTTTGACAAGGCGCTGGCCGACAGGGCGGAGCAGGAACTCAAGCGTCAGTACATCAGCCGCAGTTTGTATGGGGCTGAGGTGGTTTCCACCACCACGCCGGTGGATCGCAACCGCGTGAACTTGACTTTCACCATCACCGAGGGCGGACCCGCCAAGATCACCCAAATCGAAATTGTGGGTAATCAGGTGTTTTCTGACCAAACCCTGCGTGACCAGTTCAATCTGGATACGGGTGGCTGGATGAGTTGGTACACCAAATCGGACCGCTATTCTCGAACCAAACTCAATGCCGATCTGGAAGCCTTGCGTTCTTATTATTTGTCGCGTGGTTTTCTGGAGTTCCGCATCGATTCGACCCAGGTGGCCATGTCGCCCAATAAACAAGAGATGTCGATCACGATCAACATCACAGAAGGCGAGCGTTTTGTGACCTCTGGCGTGAGCCTGGAGGGCAACTACCTGGATCGGGATGATGAGTTCAAGTCACTGATCAAAATTGCCGTAGGCAAGCCTTACAACGCCGAAATGGTTGCCGAAACCACCAAAGCGTTCACCGAGTACTTTGGCAAATTCGGTTTTGCATTTGCTCGGGTGGAAGCCAAGCCCGTGATTGACCGTCAAAACAACCGCGTACGGTTGGTGTTGCAGGCAGAACCGTCCCGACGTGCCTATGTTCGGCGCATCCAGATTGCTGGCAATGACCGCACACGCGATGAAGTGATCCGGCGTGAGTTCCGGCAATTGGAGTCCTCCTGGTATGACGGCGACAAAATCCGCTTGTCGCGCGACCGGGTTGACCGTTTGGGGTATTTCACCAGCGTCAACATCGAAACCATGGAAGTCCCAGGGTCTCCGGACCAGGTGGATTTGTTGTTCACCGTGGCCGAAAAGCCAACGGGCAGCATTTCCTTGGGTGCAGGTTTCTCCTCAGTCGAAAAAGTGGCCCTGAATTTTGGTATTCGACAGGACAACGCCTTTGGTTCAGGCAACTTTTTGGCGGTTGAGGTCAATACAAGCCGCTTCAACCAGAATTTGGTGCTTAGCACGACCAATCCTTATTACACGCAGAACGGTATCTCCAGAACCTTCGATTTTTTCCATCGCACGACGCGGCCGTTTTTTGGCAACATCAACTCTTACCGCATCATCAACACGGGTGTCGGTACGCGATTTGGTGTTCCGGTGACCGAGACTGACACGGTGTTTTTGGGTCTCAATATGGAGCAAACCCAGGTCAAGGAGGGTAACGGCATACTCATGCCGGATTTGCTGCGCCCTTACATTGACAAGCAAACAGCATTGCCCATCACCTTGGGTTGGGCCAGAGATCGCCGCGACAGTGCCCTGGTCCCCACCCGCGGTGCCCTTCAGCGCCTCAATTCAGATGTGAGTGTGGCAGGCGACGCCCGTTACGCGCGTGCCAGTTACCAATTCCAGCAATACATTCCCTTAACCAAAAAATACACGTTCGCCTTCAACGCTGATGTGGGTTGGGGTCAAGGGCTCAATGGCCAAGAGTTCCCATTGCTCAAAAACTACTATGTCGGTGGTTTGGGCAGCGTGCGGGGCTTCGAAAGAAACACGTTGGGTCCTCCGGCATCCACGACGAACTCGGTGGTCTTCTACCCGGGTGGTCCTAAAAAATTGGTGTTTAATGCCGAGTTCATCACGCCTTTTCCGGGTGCGGGTAACGACAAAACACTGCGCTTGTTTGGCTTTACCGATGCGGGTCGCGCTTTTGGTGCCAATGAAGATGTGTCCTTGGACAAGCTCAGTGTTTCCGCGGGCGTGGGCCTGAGCTGGATCTCGCCCATGGGGCCTCTGCGCTTTTCATATGCAACGCCTATCGTGCAACAGACAGGCGATAGAATTCAACGACTCCAATTCCAAATCGGAACTTCCTTCTAATGAACACGATGCAATTCAAAATCGCTCTGGCCAGCCTGATGGCCGCTGCTTTGTTCGCGCCCCATGTACAGGCCCAGGAAGCCAAACTCGGCTTTGTCAATACCGAGCGGATTTTTCGTGAAGCCGCAACGGCCAAGCAAGCTCAAGCCAAGTTGGAGCAGGAGTTTTCCAAGCGTGAAAAAGAGCTGGTGGATATCGGCAACAACCTGAAGCAGGCATCGGAAAGGTTTGAGCGTGAAGCGCCGACCTTGTCCGAGTCTCAGCGCACCGCCCGTCAAAAACAATTGATTGACCAGGACCGCGAGTTTCAGCGCAAGCGCCGGGAGTTTCAGGAAGACCTGAATGCCCGCAAGAACGAAGAGCAGCAAATTGTGGTGGAGCGCGCCAACCGTGCGGTCAAACAAGTGGCTGAATCCGAAAAGTTTGACGTGATTTTCCAGGAAGCGGTGTACATCCATCCGAGGCTCGACATCACCGACAAAGTGATCAGGGCGCTCAATGCCTCGGCTGGCAGGTAAGGCTCGGCGCTTGTTTTCGGATTTCTCGCTGTGTCTTTGACACTTTCGGCCATTGTTGAGCAGCTTGGTGGACGTCTTTCTGGATCACCGGATTTATCCATCGAGGGTTTGGCGCCGCTGCAGTCGGCTCAGCCCCACCAGATCAGTTTCCTGAGCAACCCCAAGTACCAATATCAGTTGGCTGACAGTGCAGCAGGTTGTGTGATCCTTGCACCAGCTTTTGAGTTCGCGGCGCGTCCAGGGTGCGCCGTCATCGTCACCGACGACCCTTACCTTTATTTTGCCCGTTTGACTCGTTTGTGGAAGCAATCGCTGGGACCCCAACCTGGTCCACGCATCCACCCCAGCGCTGTGATCGATCCCCAAGCCGTTGTGGCCGATGATGCGGTGATTGGCCCTTTGTGTGTTCTGGAGCGTGGTGTTCGCGTGGGTGCAGGCACAGTCCTCAAGTCGCGGGTCACCCTTTCTCAAGGGTGTGTGGTGGGAGCGCGCTGCATATTGCATTCTGGCGTGGTCGTGGGTGCCGATGGATTTGGATTTGCTCTGCACCAAGGTCAATGGGAAAAAATTGAACAACTGGGTGCCGTTCGCATTGGCGATGATGTCGAGATTGGTGCCAACACGTGCATCGATCGGGGCGCTCTGGAAGATACCGTCATTGAAAACGGCGTCAAACTCGACAACCTGATTCAAATTGGTCACAACGTGCACATTGGCGCGCACACGGCCATGGCTGGATGCGTGGGCGTAGCCGGCAGCGCCCGCATTGGCGCCCACTGCACGGTGGGGGGCGGTGCGGTGGTCTTGGGTCATTTGACCTTGGCGGACCATGTGCACATTTCTGCGGCTTCGGTGGTCACGCGCTCCATTTCTCAGCCCGGCAATTACACCGGCATGTTTCCCTTGGACACCAATGCCAATTGGGAAAAGAATGCCGCCAGCCTCAAACAATTGTCTCGCTTGCGTGAACGCATCAAAGCCCTTGAAGCAGACATTCAAAACAACCAGGATAACCAACCATGATGGACATTCACAAAATTCTCAAACAGCTGCCGCACCGTTACCCGTTTTTGTTGGTAGACCGTGTTTTGGAGATTGAAAAGGGTGTGCGCATCAAGGCCTTGAAGAACGTCACCATCAATGAGCCGTTTTTCACCGGGCATTTTCCTCATCGTCCTGTCATGCCGGGTGTCTTGATGTTGGAGGCGCTGGCCCAGGCTGCCGCTTTGTTGTCTTTTGACACGCTGGATGCAGCGCCTGATGACAATACGGTCTATTACTTTGCAGGCATTGACGGTGCACGTTTCAAGCGACCCGTGGAGCCAGGTGATCAGTTGACCTTGGAGGTGCATCTGGACCGCATGAAAGCCGGTATTTTCAAATTCAGAGCCCAGGCCAAAGTGGGTGAGGAACTCGCTTGTGAGGCTGAATTGATGTGCACGATGCGCAAGATCGCGTGAGGTTCTATGGCAACAATTCACTCTACAGCGCTGGTTGATCCGTCTGCTCAGCTTGACGCTTCTGTCACCGTGGGTCCTTACACCATCATTGGCCCGAATGTGGTGATCGGGGCGGGTTCTACTGTGGGCTCCCATTGCACGATCGAGGGGCACACCACCATCGGACGTGACAACCATGTCCACAGCTACACCTCTTTGGGCGCTGCGCCCCAGGACAAAAAGTACGCGGGTGAACCCACTCGCCTGGTGATCGGTAACGGCAATACGATTCGGGAGTTTTGCACGTTCAATGCCGGAACCGTCAATGGCGGCGGTGTCACTCAGGTGGGCGATGACAACTTGTTCATGGCCTATGTCCATCTGGCGCACGACTGCCAAGTGGGCAGTCACACGATTTTTGCCAACAACTCGCAACTGGCGGGGCATGTGGTGGTGGGTGACTGGGTCATTTTGGGTGGTTTCACGGTGGTGCGCCAGTTCTTGCGTCTGGGTGCTCACAGTTTCACGGCCATGTGCACTTTGTTGTTTGCCGATCTGCCACCTTATGTGACCTGTCAGGGTCAACCCGCTTCTGCCCGCACCGTGAATGCCGAAGGTTTGCGTCGACGTGGTTATTCGCCAGCCCGGATTGCTGCTGTGCGTGCCATGCACAAGGCCCTCTACCGCGAAAATCTGAGTCTGGAGGCTTCCAAAGCACGCATCGTGCAAATTGGAAAAGACCAACCCGAGGTTCAAGCCGATGTGGATCTGATGCTGCAATTCATGGCGGGCGTCTCTCCCAAGGTGGGCATTGTTCGTTCGCGTCGCCGTTTGGTGGACTGAAGATTTCAAGGGCGGGGAATGGTTCCTGGCCCGAGCATGAAAGGAGGGCCCCGTGGCCCTGTTGCGTTGCGCCGTGATTGGCGTCGGGTATCTGGGCAAATTTCATGCTCAAAAGTACGCCAAAATTCCCGAGTGTCAGCTGGTTGCGGTGGTGGACAGCCGTCAAGAGCAGGCGGATGCGGTCGCAGCACCCTTGAACTGCGCTGCCTTGACGGATTACCGTGCGCTGATTGGGCAGGTCGATGCGGTGAGCATCGTGGTGCCCACGCAAGGTCATTACGACGTGTGCGCCGAATTCCTGCGGGCAGGGGTGCATGTGTTGGTTGAAAAACCCATGACCACCACGCTGGAGCAAGCCGATGCGTTGATCCGTCTGGCCAAGGAGAACCATTGCGTGCTGGCGGTGGGCCATCTGGAGCGTTTCAACCCGGCCGCTTTGGCGCTGGAACCTTTGTTGTCCAACCCCCGATTCATTGACAGCTCACGCCTGGCGCCGTTCAAGCCACGCGCCACCGATGTGAGCGTGTTGTTGGATTTGATGATCCATGATGTGGATCTGATTTTGTCGCTGGTCGACAGCGAGCTGGAAAGTGTTGAATGTTCGGGGGCGCGGGTGCTGACATCCGACATTGACATTGCCAACGCCCGGATTCGCTTTGCCAATGGCTGCGTGGCCAACGTGACCGCCAGCCGGGTGAGTGCCAAGAGCGAGCGCAAAATGCGCGTGTTCCAAAACCAAGCTTGTCATTCTCTCGATTTTCAGGCTCGCACCTTGACCACCTACCGGGGTGCCCCTGCGCCTTTGGCCGACCCGGAGCTGGCCATTGAGCGGCAAGAGCAGTCATTTGGAGAAGCCGATCCCTTGTTTTCCGAAATCCTCGACTTTGTTGAAAGCATTCGAGATGGCCGTCCACCGAAAGTCAGTGGTGAGGCCGGCCGCCGTGCGCTGGAAGCCGTTCAGCGCATCACCGAAGCTACACGTCTGATTTCCTGATTTTTTGCACATTTGAAAGGTACGCCATGCGCATTCCTATGGTCGATCTGGTCGCTCAATACCGCGACCTCCAGCCCCGGCTGGAACCCGCTTTTTTGAAGGCCTTGACAGCTGCGCAATTCATTTTGGGCCCCAACGTCCAAGCCTTTGAGAAAGAGGCGGCCGAGTACCTCGGTGTGGCCCATGCCATCACTTGTGCCAACGGCACCGATGCATTGCACTTGGCCTTGTTGGCTGCGGGCATTGGTCCTGGCGACGAGGTGATCACCACGCCTTTCACATTCATCGCCACGGCTGAGGCCATTGCTTATGTGGGTGCCAAAGCCGTATTTGTGGACATCGATCCCTGCACCTTCAATATCGACGTGGCCCAGGCCCAGCGCGCCATCACCGCCAAGACCAAGGCCTTGTTACCGGTGCATTTGTTTGGACAACCCGCCAATTTGGCGCCTTTGATGGCATTGGCCAAAGAACACCAGCTTCAATTGGTGGAAGACTGCGCCCAATCTTTTGGTGCTGACATCGGTGGCATCCAGACTGGCGCGATGGGTGATGTGGCCGCTTTCAGCTTTTTCCCCAGTAAAAATTTGGGCTGCTTTGGCGACGGCGGCATGGTCACAACGCAGTCAGACGAGATGGCGGAAACCCTGCGCATGCTTCGCAACCACGGCAGCAAGGTGCGTTATTACCACGACATCGTGGGCTACAACAGCCGACTGGATGAACTGCAGGCCGTGGTGCTGCGGGCCAAGCTACCGTTGATTGACCATTACAACCAAGAACGTCGCCGTGTTGCTCACCGTTACAACGCTGGCTTGTGTTTGCTGAACTTGCAAACGCCCTGCGAAGATGGCGTGGGCTTGCATGTGTTTCACCAGTACACCTTGCTGACCGATGACCGTGCGGTCATTCAACAGGCTTTGGCTGAGCACAACATCGCCAGCGCTGTTTATTACCCCGTGCCTTTGCACCAGCAAAAGGTGTTTGCCGGCATCTCTGCAGGTACCCATTTTCCAGTCACCGAGTCGGTTGCGCAGCGCTGCTTGTCGCTCCCGATCTATCCTGAGATGAGCAACGAAGCCATCGACGAGGTGTGCGGCGTGATTCGCCAAGCTTTGAAGGCGTGATGGCGGACGCACGGCCCACTTCGACCATGGCCACGCCAGACTTGCGTGTGAGCATGGTCGCGGCCGAGCGTTCGGGGGACATGCTTGCGGCCTTGTTGTTGCAAGGCATGCAGAAAACCTGGCCGCGCTTGCAAGCTTCGGGCATTGGCGGGCCGCAGATGGATGCGACCGGTTTTGTGTCGCGCTGGTCCTGTGACGAGTTGTCGGTGCGTGGCTTGGTGGAGGCGCTTTGGCGTTACCGCCACATCCATGGCATCCGGCAGGCCTTGATTCAGGATTTGATGGCCTCTCCCCCCAACCTGTATGTGGGTGTGGATGCTTCCGACTTCAACTTGCCTGTGGAGCGTTTGCTGCGGCAAAAGGGGGTGCCCACGGTCCAGTTGGTGTGTCCCTCCATCTGGGCATGGCGGCCGGAGCGGGTTCAAAAAATCCGCGACAGCGTGGACCATGTCCTGTGCATTTACCCTTTCGAGCCGGCCTTGTTGGCCCAGCATGGGATTGAGGGCACTTTTGTCGGCCATCCGGTGGCCGATGTGATTGCACTGGCGCCCAACCGCTTGCAGGCGCGCCAAGCCTTGGGCTTACCTGCAGAGGCCACCATTGTGGCCTTGCTGCCGGGCAGCCGACCTTCCGAGGTGAAGGGGTTGGCCTTGCCGTTTTTGCAAGCGGCTCGCCTCATGCACGCCCAAAGACCCGATTTGCAGTTTGTGCTGCCAACCCACGGCCCACTGAAGCCCATGGTCGAGGCCGCCATCGCCCAGGCTGGCATGCAGGCGCATGTCCATTTGGTGATGGGGCGTTCGCACGAGGTGCAGGCAGCCTGTG
The DNA here is from genome assembly GCA_947463845.1 of Comamonadaceae bacterium. Lineage (GTDB taxonomy): Bacteria > Pseudomonadota > Gammaproteobacteria > Burkholderiales > Burkholderiaceae_C > Limnohabitans_A. The sequence goes on along the minus strand of CANHUM010000032.1, from coordinate 598 downwards.
ATGTGGCCTTGGTGGCCAGTGGGACCGCCACCTTGGAGACCGCCTTGCACAAGCGGCCCATGGTCATTGCCTACAAAATGCAATGGCTCTCTTGGCAGATTGCCAATCGGCAGCGCTTGCTGCCCTGGATTGGATTGCCCAATATTCTGTGCAACGAAGGTCTGGTGCCCGAGTTCTTGCAAGAGCAAGTCCAGCCCAAAGCATTGGCCCAGGCCGTGATGCGTTGGCTCGATGACCCTGTTGCTGTGGCGCATATCCAGCAGCGGTTCACCGATTTGCACCATCAATTGCGTCAGGACATGCCGACGCTGGCCACCCATGCGATCCAAAAAGTCCTTGCTGCTTGAGCAAAAAACCTTGAACTGGCATACCGATGGTCTGACGGCGGGTGTGGACGAGGCCGGTCGTGGGCCCTTGGCAGGCCCTGTGGTGGCCGCTGCGGTGATCCTGGACGATATGAACCCGGTTCGCGGGCTGAACGACTCCAAAAAACTCACGGCCAAAAGCCGTGAAGTCTTGTACGAAGAGATCCGGGCGCGAGCCTTGTGCTTTGCCATCGCCGAGGCAACAGTTCAGGAAATTGACCAACTCAACATCT
>CANHUM010000031.1 GCA_947463845.1 Comamonadaceae bacterium | reverse complement strand
GGGGAAATTGGGCAGTTGCGGCTTACCCAGCACCAGACTCAAGTTGCAGCGTTTGGCGATTTCCAGCGTGTTGGCCACCGCGCTGGGCACGTCGGCAAACAACTCGCACATTTGCGCTGCCGATTTGAAATACTGCTCGCGGGTAAATCGCCGAACGCGGCGCGGGTTGGCCAAAATCTCGCCTTCCGAGATGCAGACGCGTGCTTCGTGGGCCTCGTAATCTTCAGGGCCATGAAACTGAATCGGGTGCGTGGCCACCACAGGCAAATGCAAACGCGCGGCCAAGGCCACGGCGCCCGCTACCTGAGGCTCGTCTTCAGGACGGCCTGCGCGTTGCAGCTCCAGGTAAAAACGGTGCGGAAAAATCGAGGCCAGCTGCAAAGCCACATCTGCGGCTTTGTCGGTGTCGCCCTGAACGATGGCCTGGCCCACCGGACCGGCTTGGGCGCCGGACAGCAAAATCAAACCCTCTGACAATTCCTGCAGCCAGGCCAACTTGACCACGGCCACCCCTTTGACAATATTCTGGGTCCAAGCACGGGCCAGCAGCTCGCACAGATTCAGGTACCCGGGATGGTTTTGCACCAGCAACACAAGCCGACTGCTGGCCCCGGTGTCGCTGCCCAGACCTTCGAGGTTGATTTCTGCGCCAATGATGGGCTTGACCCCCTTGCCCCGCCCTTCCTTGTAGAACTTGACGGTGCCGAACAGGTTATTCAGGTCGGTGATGGCCAGCGCAGGTTGGGCGTCTTTGGCGGCGATCTTGACCACATCGTCGATGCGGCAAGTCGCGTCAACGACGGAAAATTCGGTGTGAAGGCGCAGGTGAACAAACATAGACAGACATTGTAGGAGGTCGCCCAAGCCTGGATGTCAGTCGCGCAGGACCTGCAAAACCTCGGAGCGGAACTCGCGCCCGTACAAAATCAGCACCACCAAAGCCGTGGCGAGCACCAGCGCCATGGGCGAAAAAAACCAGGCCATGGCCGCAAAAGAGAAGTAGTAAGCCCGCAGCCCGTCGTTGAAGGTTTCGGCCGCAGCACTGACCAGGTTGCCCGCCCGCTCAGCGAATTGCTGGCGGTCAAAGCGCTGGGCGGCAAAGTCCTCGGGCGTTGGCATGGCGCCGATGGCCAGGGCCACAAAGGTGTACTGCCGCATAGACCAGGAAAAACGGAAGAAGGCATAAACAAAAATGCCCACCAGCACCAGGATCTTGAACTCGAACACCAGCAAAGGCGTGGGCTGAGCAAACGGGATTTCACCTACCAGCTCGGCCGCCTTGTCGGTGGTGCCCAACAGGGCGAACAGGCCGCCGATGATGATGATGCTGGTCGAAGAAAAAAAGGCCGGGGTTTGCGACAGGTTTTGCGTGATCAGGCCGTCCAGCATCCGTGGATCACGGGCCGTCGCCTGCATCATCCACATCTGACGGTAACGGTTGGTGGTGGCGATCAGCGTCTGGTCGCGCAAGCCGCGCACCTTGGCCAGCCAGGCGTAGCCCACCCACAAACCGAAAAAGGCGATCAGCGCCAGCCAATCGGCCCAAGGGAGCATGGTGATGATGTTCATGCCTCTATCCTAGCAAGCCCTCAACCTGCACAGCCTTGAGCTGGGCCGTTGTCGCAAAGCATGAACAAGCCGGGGCGACACCGTCACCCCGGCTTGTTCAGCTGGCGCACGCCATCAGCCTCGCAATTTGGCCGCCACAGCGGCCACACGCTCGCCATAGGCCCGGGCGGTGTCCAGATCGCCTTGGGGAATATCTTCTGCAGGGCTGGTCGGGCCGACTTGGGCCATCACACCCGAATTGGAGCCAATCCGGTTGATGGTGCCGTCGTTCATCGCAGGCTGACCCACCCAGACCATGCCTTGCTGCATGGCCAAAGTGATGAAGTATTGAATGGTCGACAACTTGTCACCACTGGGGCTGGCCGAGATGGTGAAGCCACCGGCCACTTTGTCTTTCCATGCGCCGCTGAACCAGCGCTTGGACGTGGCGTCGGCAAATTTCTTGAACTGCCAGGAGGCCATGCCCATGTAGGTCGGCGAGCCAAAGATGATGGCGTCTGCGGCATCGAGGGCAGCCCAGTCAGTTTCAGCGATGTTGCCGTCGGCGTCGATGGCGATGGTTTGGGCACTGGCGCCTTGGGCCACAAACTGGGCCACGCGCTGAGTGTGGCCGTAGCCGGAATGGAAGACGACAACTGTTTTAGCCATGAAAAAGCTCCTTGAGAAGAAAGTTGAGATGAAAAAATCAGGCGGCCAAGTCAAACACCAGGACTTCGGCGTCCTGGCCCTTGTTCAAAGCCAAGGAGGTTTCGCCCTGCAGCATGGCGGCGTCCCCTGCATTCAGGTGTTGCCCGTTCACCTGCAAGCTGCCCCGCACCAGGAACACATAGGCCTTGCGGGCGGGGTCCAAAAGCAATTGGGCATTTTCTGCGCCATCGAACAGGCCTGCGTACATGCGCGCATCGGCATGGATTTTGACTGTGTGCCCGTCCGCCTCGGGCGCGGCCACCAACGCCAGTTGGCCGCGCTTGACCGATTCCGGAACGGTTTTTTGCTCGTAACCAGGGTCAATGCCGGTCACATTCGGTTCGATCCAGATTTGTAAAAAGTGTGTGGTCTGGCCCTGGGCATGGTTGAACTCGCTGTGCCGCACACCGCTGCCCGCGCTCATGCGCTGAACATCGCCGGGCGGAATGCCTTTGACATTGCCCATGCTGTCTTGGTGGGCCAGATTGCCCGAGAGCACGTAGCTGATGATTTCCATGTCGCGGTGGCCGTGTGTGCCAAAACCGGTGCCAGGCGCGATACGGTCTTCGTTGATGACACGCAAATTGCCAAAGCCCATGTGAGACGGGTCAAAATAATTCGCAAAAGAAAAGCTGTGGTACGACTGGAGCCAGCCGTGATCGGCATAGCCGCGTTCAGCCGATTTGCGCAAGGTGAGCATGGTTTTGTTCCTTGTTATGAAGCAGCGACATGGCCGCACACCAGGACTGGACTTTACCGATCAAGCCCACTTGAACCGTTGATGCGGTTTGCTGGCATCATTCAAATTATTTCAATGAAAAACGCCCCACTATGCAAACTCCACGCGACTGGCTCACACCCGAAGCCCTGCTGATGCTGCAAGCCATTGGCCAGCATGGCAGCTTTGCCGCTGCGGCCCGAGCCCTGAACCTGGTGCCCAGTGCCCTGACCTACAGGGTCCGCCAGATCGAGGACGCACTCGATGTGCTGCTGTTTGACCGCAGTGCCCGGCAAGCCGTGCCCACCGCTGCCGGCCGGGAGTTGCTGCGCGAGGCCAGTCGCTTGCTGGACGACATGGACGCCGTGGCCAACCGTGTACGGCGCGTGGCCACGGGCTGGGAGGCGGTGTTCACCTTGGCGGTAGACAGCATCGTTTCCCGCAGCGTGGTGATGGATTTGTGTGCCAGCTTCCTGGCGCTGGGTGGTCCAACACGCCTGCGACTGCGCCATGAAACCTTGTCGGGTACCTTGGCCGCACTGACATCGGGCCAGGCCGATCTGGCCCTGGGCGTGGTGCTGGAGCCCGGGTTGAAACAGGACATCCGGCACGCGGTGCTGGGCGACGTTGCCTTTGTCTTTGCTGTGGCGCCGCACCACCCGCTGGCCCTCGCCCCCGAGCCGCTGAGTGATGTCCGTTTGCAGCAGCACCGGGCCGTGGCCGTGGCCGACTCGGTCAGTCGTGGGGCGGGACTGACCATTGGCCTACAAGGCGGGCAAGACGTGTTCACCGTGCCCGATATGCAAAGCAAACTCGAGGCCCAGTTGCGTGGCCTGGGTGGCGGCTTTTTACCCGAGTCACTGGCGCGCCCCTACATCGACAAGGGCATGCTGGTTGCCAAAAAAGTCAGCTCACAGCGCGCCAACACGTGCCACATCGCCTGGCGTGACACCCCGCAAGCGCCCGCTGGACAAGCCTTGCGCTGGTGGCTGGACCAACTGGAGCGGCCTGCCACACGCCAAGCGCTGCTGCGGCCGGTGCACCTGAAGTGAGCGCGGCCTGTGCATGCATCGGGGATAACCCACCCGGACCGTCCAAAGCACCGTTTCTCGGCTAAAGTGAAAGCATGACTACACCACACATCGCCATCATTGGCGTCGGCATGGCCGGCGTCACTTGCGCCCGCACCCTGCGCCAAGCTGGATACACCGTCACCCTGTTCGAAAAAAGCCGAGGCTTGGGCGGTCGCATGTCCACCCGTGCCAGCGCTTTTGGCGGCTTTGACCACGGGACGCAGTATTTCACCGTGCGCGACCCGCGTTTTGAGCTGGCCATCGGCACTGTCCCTGGCGTGTGCAAACCCTGGAGCGCCAACGCCGTGCGCGTGCTCGACCCCAATGGCCGCGTGATCGAGGCCGGCCTGCCGGGCGGCGAGCGTCACTGGGTGGCCACCCCCGGTATGAACGGCTTGGTCAAGGCCTGGGCAACGCCGTTGGTGGAAGACGGCAATGTCAAGCTGCAAACCCGCGTCACACACATCTCCCCCGACCCCTTGAGGAAAAACGGGTGGCAGTTGCACACTGAAAGTGACGATGGCGGACAGCACATTTATGCCGGGTTTGACAGGGTCATCTTGGCCATCCCACCGGCCCAGGCGCAGGCCTTGCTTCTGGCCTCAGGTCTGAGCGCCATGGCCAAACCCTTGGGCGCGGTGCGCGTGGACCCTTGCTGGACACTGATGCTGGCCTACCCCCAAGCTGTGCAACCGGGTCTGATCACCATCGGCCCGCAATGGAACGCCGCCCGCAGCACACACCACCGCATCGCCTGGATGGCCCGCGAGTCGTCCAAACCGGGGCGCGAGCGCGTTGAGCGTTGGACCGTGCAGGCCAGCGCACCCTGGTCGGCCGAGCACATCGATGACACGCCCGATCGGATCAAAGGCAAACTCATCAAGGCCTTTGCCGAAATCAGCGGTATCCGTGTCACCCCGGACCATGCCGAAGTGCACCGCTGGCTGTACGCCAAAACAGCCCAGCCCTTGGGACAAAGCCACTTGTGGTTCAAAGACCAGGGCATCGGGCTGTGCGGCGACTGGTGCCTGGGCCACCGGGTAGAAGACGCATTCGTCTCGGGCCTAGAGCTGGCCTTGGCAGTGCTCAAAAAACGTTGACCCTGCATGTCTGAGGTGTACACAGGCCGGTTTGCACCCTCGCCAACCGGCCTTTTGCATGCTGGCTCGCTGGTCGCGGCACTGGCCAGTTGGCGGGATGCGCGTGCCCATGGAGGCCACTGGCACGTGCGCATCGAAGACGTGGATACACCGCGTTGCGTGCCCGGGGCTGATCAGGCCATCTTGCAGCAGCTGGCAGCTTGTGGTCTGTGGCCCGATGGCCCGGTGCTGTGGCAAAGCCAACGCAGCCCAGCCTATGCAGCCGCTCTGCAAACTCTGGTGGACAAAGGCTGGGTCTACCCTTGTGGCTGCTCGCGCAAGGACATTGAATCGGCCCAGGCTGTCATGCGACACCAATCGGCCATTTACCCCGGCACCTGCCGCCAAGGCCTCATGGGCAAACCTGCCCGCGCCTGGCGGCTGAATGTGCAGGCTGTACAAACGGCCCTGGGCCTGCCCGCTGTGACGCAATGGCATGACCGCCGCCTGGGGGCCCAACAGCAAAACGTGGTGGAGGCCGTGGGCGACTTTGTGCTGCTGCGCGCCGATGGGCTGTGGGCCTACCAATTGGCGGTGGTCGTAGACGATGCGGCCCAAGGCATCACGCATGTGGTGCGCGGCCAGGATCTGGCCGACAACACCGCACGCCAAATGGTGCTGCAAGCGGCTTTGGGCCTGCCCACACCCCAATACCTGCACACACCTCTGGTGCTGGGTGTGAATGGCGAAAAACTCAGTAAACAAAATGGGGCGCTGGCGCTGGATTTGAATGACCCACAGGCGGTGTTGAGTGCTTTGAACGCTGCGGCGCAGGTGTTGGGGCTGCCTGCAGCACCCAAGGGTCAAGACAAAGCGCAAACGCTGGCTTGGTGGGCGGCATGGCCTACCGACGACCTGCAGCCACGATAATGGCAGGCTTTGCACACACGCCACGCACATCCATGACGACGCCTGAAGACAACACGACCGAACCGGCATCCGAAGCCCAAGATGCCAAGGAATCCCCCTTCATGCGCACCATCAAAACCTATGTGCTGCGTGCCGGACGCATGGGACCAGGCCAAATGCGGGCGTTTGAGCAATTCGGACCCGAGTTTTTGGTGCCCTACAGCGCCAAGCGCCTGGATCTGCAGGCCGCATTTGGGCGCAGCGCTCCGCTGATTCTGGAAATCGGTTTTGGCATGGGCGATGCCACCGCCAAGATCGCGCAGGTGCGCCCGCATGACAACTTCTTGTGCTGCGAGGTGCATGAGCCGGGGGTGGGCGCCTTGCTCAAGCGTTGTGGCGAAGATCACATTGGCAACATCCGCATCGTGCAACACGACGCGATTGAAGTCATGGACCACATGCTGGGCTCGGACAGTCTGGACGGCGTACACATCTTCTTTCCAGACCCTTGGCACAAAAGCCGCCACCACAAGCGCCGCCTGATCCAGCCGCCCTTTGTGCATCGCCTGGCCCAGCACATCAAACCTGGCGGTTATCTGCACCTGGCCACCGATTGGCAGCCCTACTCCGAACAGATGATGGGCGTGCTGCGCGCCGAGCCTCTGCTGGCCAACACCAGCGATGCGGCGGACGGCTTTGCCACCAAGCCCGACTACCGGCCCCTGACCAAATTTGAAAACCGGGGCTTGAAACTGGGTCACGGCGTGTGGGACCTTGTCTTCCGCAGGGTCTGACATGACCCGATCGGGACGCGTTGCCCACATGCCTGTTCGCGAGGGCGTGAGCGCCAGCGTGGTCGCGGTCCCGCCAGGCCATTGGCCCAACCTGCTCGAATTTTTGGTGCAGCGCTTGTCCGGTATCTCACGCACCGAGTGGGCCGACCGCCTCCAGCAAGGCCTGGTGCTGCAAGAAAACGGGCAAAGTGCCAAGGCCGATCAAGTGTGCCAGGCGGGGCAGCGTTTCTTTTATTACCGCAACGTTGCCAACGAACCCGATTTGCCCATGAAAGCCACGGTCCTGTTCCAGGACGATCACCTGCTGGTGGCCGACAAACCGCATTTCATGCCCGTGACCCCATCGGGCCCTTATGTGCAGCAGTGCCTGTTGGTGCAGCTCAAACGCCTGACGGGTCATGCCGATCTGGTGCCCTTGCACCGCATTGACCGTGAGACAGCGGGCTTGGTGCTGTTTGGCAAAGCTCTGCATGAACGCGATGCCTATCACGCCTTGTTTCGTGCGCATGCCATCCGCAAGACTTACCACGCGGTGGCAGCGCATCGCCCCGATTTGTCGCTGCCCCATGTGCACACCAGCCGTCTGGTCGAAGACCCGGCGCATTTTTTCAAGATGCGCGAGGTGCCAGGCGTGCCCAACAGCGAAACCCGCATCGGCTTGTTGCACACCGAAGGGAGTCGAGCGCTGTACCAGCTGGAGCCGGTCTCGGGCAAACGCCACCAGCTGCGCGTGCACATGCTGGCCATGGGCATCCCGATCGAGTCAGACCCCTTCTACCCCACCGTGCTGCGCGGCCCGGATGCGCCGGAAGACTTCAGTCACCCACTGCAATTGCTGGCCCATTCGATGGAATTCACCGACCCGATCACCGGCCAGGGCCGCCAGTGGACCAGCGGGCTCAGGCTTCAATGGCCCAGCAAGCCCGCCAACAACTGACTCAGATGCACCGCTTGGCGCTGTGCGCCATCGTGGATCTGGTGCCGGCAGCTGGTGCCATCGGCCACCACAATTGCGTCGGGCTGGGCGCGCACCGCGGGCAACAGGCTCAACTCGGCCATTTGCATGGACACCTCGTAGTGGCTGGCCTCATAGCCAAAGCTGCCCGCCATGCCGCAGCAACTGCTCTCGATCAGCTGCGGCTTGGCGCCCGGTATCCAGCGCAAAACTTCCATCACGGGTGACACCGCATCAAAGGCTTTTTGGTGGCAGTGCCCGTGCAGCAAGACCGGGCGGTCCACCGACGCGATCCGCGCTTTGAGTGCATCCAAATGTCCGGCTTTTGCTTCACGGGCTAGAAATTCTTCAAACAACAAGGCCTGCTTGGCAATGCATTGCGCCCCCTCGCCCAAGCCCATCACCAGCAGCTCATCGCGCAAGGTCAGAAGGCACGAAGGCTCCAAGCCCACAATGGGCAAACCAGCCTCTGCAAAGGGCAAAAGACTTTGCAGGACTTCGCGGGCTTTCTCTCGGGCGCGGTCCACCATGCCGGTGGCCAAATAAGTGCGGCCACAGCACAGGTGCTTGCCATCGTCCTGCAGCTTGGTGGCCACATGCACGGTGTAGCCGGCCGCCTGCAAAACCTTTACCGCTGCCTGTGCGTTGGCCGACTCCCAATAACCGTTGAAGGTGTCCACAAACAAGACCACGCCGTGCGCCGCTACCAAGACCTCTTCGCGGCTGGCGGTCGCTTGTGCAGCGCTTGGCGGGGTGTTGAAGAAGTGCCGCGTATGCCACTGCGGCAAGCTGCGACGGGCCGACAGACCGAACAGCTTTTCGGTCAAGGCGGCCAAGCGCGGCATGCGGTTGCGCAGGTTCAAAACCGGGGCCAAACGCGCACCCCAAGCCGCGTACTCAGGCAAGTAGGCGACCAACTTGTCTTGCAGTGTGTGGCCATGTTTGGCCTTGTAGTGCTGCAAAAACTCGACCTTCATCTTGGCCATGTCCACCCCGGTGGGGCAATCGCGTTTGCAGCCCTTGCAGCCCACGCACAGGTCCATCGCGTCGTGCACCGCCTGGCTGGCCAGGGCGTCTTCGCCCGCCAGACCCTCCATCTGCCCACTCAGGGCCAGGCGAAGGGTGTTGGCGCGCCCGCGCGTCAGGTGCTGTTCATCGCGGGTCACACGGTAGCTGGGGCACATGGTGCCCGCATCAAACTTGCGGCAATGACCATTGTTGTTGCACATCTCCACCGCCTTGGCCAAGCCTTGGGCCGGGTCACCGCCTGTACCGGGTGCGCTGGTTTGCTCGGTCAAGGGGTCGTTTTGCACGTCCCAGGCGCGCCAGTCCAAGGCGGTTTGGATCGGCACCACCTTGTAGGTCGGTGCAAAACGCATCAGCGTGGTGTCGTCCATTTTGGGTGGGTTGACAATGCGCTGGGGTGAGAGGAGTTGCCCCGGGTCCATCTCGCGTTTGATCTGCGCAAAAGCCTCGCTGATGCGCGGGCCGAACTGCCAGCCGATCCATTCGCCACGGCACAGTCCATCACCGTGCTCGCCACTGAAAGCGCCTTTGTAGCGGCGCACCAGGGCGCTGGCCTCTTCGGCAATGGCGCGCATTTTGGCGGCGCCATCACGGCGCATGTCGAGAATGGGACGCACATGCAATGTGCCCACAGAGGCGTGGGCATACCAAGTCCCCCGGCTGCCGTATTTGCGAAACACACCGGTCAGGGCCTCGGTGTACTCGGCCAGACTCTCCAGCGGCACCGCACAGTCCTCGATGAAGCTCACCGGCTTGCCGTCGCCACGCAGGCTCATCATGATGTTCAGGCCCGCTTTGCGCACTTCCCACAGGTTTTTTTGCGGCGCGTCATCCACCATCTCGACCACGCTGCCGGGCAAGCCCAGGTCGCCCATCAGCTCGACCAGTTCTTTGATCTTGTGCGCGATATCGCCTTTGCTCGGACCGGAAAACTCCACCAGCAGGACCGCCTCGGGCATACCGCCGTTGATGTGGGGCGACAAGGCGGTGCGGATGGTGGGTGCAAACGCCGGGTTTTGCAAAGACAGCTCGATCATGGTGCGGTCCACCAATTCGACCGCCGAGAGCTGCCCCAAAGGCATGCCCTGCCCCAGTTTGACAATGTGCTGCGCCGCGTCCATCGCCTGGTAAAAAGTCGGGAAGTTCACCACCCCCAACACCTTGGCACGCGGCAACTCGGCCAGGCGCAGGGTGAGCGAGCGCGTCAGCGCCAGCGTACCTTCACTGCCAATGAGCAAATGCGCCAGGTTGACCGAGCCATCGGCGGTGTAGGGCCGTTCGTTTTGGTTGCGGAAAATGTCCAGGTTGTAGCCCGCCACGCGGCGCAGGACTTTGGGCCAATGGGCATCGATTTCGCTCGCATGCTGCTGTGCCAGATCGCGCACAAAGTCGCCAATCTGGCGCGCCCGCCCCTGTGCCTGTTCGTAGGCGCCAAAGTCGAGCAAGCTGCCGTCGGCCAGCCAGGCTTGGGCACCCAGCACGTTGTGCACCATGTTGCCGTAGGCAATCGAGCGGCTGCCACACGAGTTGTTGCCGGCCATGCCTCCGAGCGTGGCCTGGGCGCTGGTGGACACGTCCACCGGGTACCACAAGCC
>CANHUM010000030.1 GCA_947463845.1 Comamonadaceae bacterium | reverse complement strand
GTGCATCCCGCATGCGTTGCAATTGCGCGCTGTCGAACGCTAAACCTACGCCCAAAGAGCCGCTGCCCGCACGCACCGGGAATTTGCTCAGAGCGATATCGAGCGCTTCAATCATCGGGTAAGCCGCGCAGGCCTGCACGATGCGTGTCATCAGCCACTCTTGGGTGTCGTAAGGCGCCTCGGCCGCCAGTTTTTCAATCTCCACCACCAAAGGGTCGTAATCGAACACATGCGCCATGCCGTCTTGGGCGATCAGCACCAGATCGGGCGCGATCCAAAGTGTCAAATTCAGCGTGTGGTGTTCGGGCACAGTATCACCGGGGGCATAAGTGCCGATGCGGGTGGACAGTCGGAAGTCTTTCAGCTCGATGCGGCTGGCTGTCGACGTGGGCATGGTCATGGGTGTTGGGCGGAAGTTGTGGCTCTGGGGATCAGCGCCGGCTTTTGAGTCGTTGGCTTTTGCGACTTTTTTCAAAAAACGCATCGGGTTTGGTTTGCACCCACCGAATAAAGCGAGCCATTTCTTCGCGTTGCTTCAAGGCCTCGACCGTGGCGTAAGTGCGAGCCAATTCGGTCTCGGTGAACAGCGCATGGATCTGCCGGTGACAAATGCGGTGCAGCACCACGGTGTGCGTGCCTCCGTGTGACTTGGGCACCAAATGGTGCGCGTCTTGTTGGCAGCTGGGGACCAAGCGCTCACACAGCGGACACAGCACAACGTTGTTGCGTTGTGCGGGCAAGCCATCAAGCTGGGCTTGAATGAGCTTTTTCCGAATGCGCCCCGTCATGGCTGAAAGACTGTCTTGAGCATTGTCCAAGACTACAACAGGCCGACAGCGGCGCAGGCTGCACCGGGCGATTGATCCCAGTCGTTTTCAGGGCATCAGGTCGATCAAGATCTCGTTGCGGCGGTTCCACGGCAAGGTGAATGGATCGTCGTAGCGGGCCACTTGGGCCGTGGGGCTGAGCTTCAGGTTTTTCGTTTTGGCCCAGGCCCGCAGGCGCTCGGTCTGCTCCTGAATGTTCGCTTGCGTGGTGAAGCCACCAAAGCGCACCGACGCCACCTCGTGCTCGGCCACAGGGCGCAGCTGGACCTGAGGGTTCAGGGGCTTGGGCAGGGTCTGCACGCTTTCGGCCGCCGGCATCACAAAGTGCACGCGCCAGCCCTCGGTCTCGGGTGTGACCGTGACGGGCGCGGTCATGGAAATTTTGCGCTGAGCGCCCACTTCGGCCTGGATGTTGTCCCCAAAAATGTAAGAAGCAATGCGCCGAAAGCCATTGCGGCTGGCGGCATCAAAGTCGCCGCTGATTTGAGTTTGCGCCACGGTGAATGCGGCGTAGCGGCGCACCTCAAAGGGCGGGTCCGAAACGAGCACGGTGTAACGCGGTTCTTCAATGGCCATGGCAGCCTCGCAAAAAAGGAACAAGAGGGGGAAAAGCCAACGCATCATGGACATTCGGTTCGGGGGATTGTGTATTGAAGCCAATTCATCCTAGCAGTATCAGTGCCGCAACGTACGGATGCTGCTTGTAAGTGCTGAAATGGCGTGAGTCTTGAGCTTTCGCAGGGTGAGCCGCTTTCTATATACTGTTTATTTGTACAGTCAAAGCCAAGCCCCATCCCATGCTCGCCCTCATCGACGGCAACAACTTCTACGTCTCCTGCGAACGCGTCTTTCAGCCTTGGCTCAAAGGCCGCCCGGTGGTCGTACTGTCCAACAACGACGGCTGCGCCATTGCCCGCAGTGACGAAGCCAAAGCGCTGGGCATCAAGATGGGGGCACCTTACTTTCAGCTGCGCGAACTCGAGCGCGACGCGGGACTGATCGCCCTGTCGGCCAACTTTGCCCTGTATGGCGATATGAGCGACCGCATGATGAGCCTGGCAGCGGGTTTGGGTCACACGCAAGAGGTTTATTCCATCGATGAGAGCTTCATCGATCTGAGCGGCATCCCTGGCGACCTGGTGCGCCGCGCCCGCACCATCCGCCGGCGCATTTTGCAGTGGATCGACATCCCGACCTGCATCGGCATCGGGCCGACCAAGACCCTGGCCAAATTGGCCAACGCGATTGCCAAAAGCGCCGAACGCAAACCTGGCAGCTACCCGGCGCACCTTGCGCAAATCTGCCACCTGGGCGCGTGCAGCGCACAAGAGCTGGCCCAGTTGCTGCAGGCCACCGAAGTGGGTGAGGTGTGGGGCGTGGGCCCACGCATCGCGGCACGGCTGCGGGCGCACGGCATTGTCACGGCGCAAGACTTGGCTTGCATGAGCCCGGCAACGGCACGTGCCATGAGTTCGGTGGTGCTGGAAAAAACCGTGCGCGAGTTACAGGGTACGCCGTGTTTTGTGTTTGAGGATGAGCCTGTGCCCAAGCAGCAAATCGCCTGCACCCGCAGCTTTGGCCAGCCGGTGATGGCGCTGGTCGACTTGGAGCAAGCGGTCACGGAGTTCGCTTGCCGCGCCGCAGAGAAGTTGCGCCAACAAAAGGCCCATGCAGCGCAGGTGCTGGTGTTCATCCGCACCAGCCCTTTCAGGCCCAACGATGCACCATACAGCCGCAGCGCCTGTCTGCCGTTGCCGGTGCCCACCAGTGACAGTGCACACATCACCCAAGCGGCGATCGTTTTGCTGCACAACATTTACCAGTCGGGTTATCGGTATGCCAAAGCAGGCGTGATGCTGATGGGCTTGCAGCCTGCCACGCGTGAGCAAATGACGCTCGACTTGTCGCGCCATGGGGGTGATGCTCAGCCCGCCAACCGCGCCAGGCTGATGGCCACGATGGACCAGATCAACCAACGTCATGGCCGTGGCAGCCTCAAGCTGGCCAGCGCAGGGATGGAGCAGACCCCGCAGATTTGGCGGATGAAACAAGCGTTCAAAACGCCGGCCTACACCACGGACTGGCGGAGCTTATTGACCGTGCACAACGACGCGAATGCGATGCGCCAGCACTGGCCCTCACAGCATGGCGGGTATTGAAAAGACGACAGATCCCGCTGATAGACTCCTTCATAAAAATTCAGCAACCTCCCCTTTGCGCCCGACTTTCCAAACCCCTGCGACCCAGCCCGTCGAGACGACCGACACACCCATTGATGTGGTGTACCTGTGGGTAGACGGCAATGACGCCATCTGGCGGGCCAAGCGACAGGAAGCCTTGACGCGCTTGCCCCGCGATACCGGTGCGGCCATGGCCCGTTATAGCAATGTGGAGGGCCGTTTTCGAGACAACCATGAGCTGCGCTACAGCCTGCGCTCCCTCGAGAAGTTTTTTCCTCAGCATGGCCACGTCTACATCGTGACCGATGCGCAGGCACCTGATTGGCTGCGCACTTCGGATCGGCTGACGGTGGTGGACCACCGCGAGCTGATGCCCGAATCGTCCTTGCCGACATTTGATTCTGGTCATATCGAATCGTGGATTCACCACATTCCGGGTTTGTCCGAGCGGTACCTTTATTTCAACGATGACGTATTTTTGGGCGCTCCGCTGAACCCCGCTGACTGGTTTACGCGCGAAGGTTTTTATCTGACTTGGTCGGACGAGCCGCAGGTCACGGACGAGGCCATGCGCAAGGATGCGACTTCGCTGGAGAATGCCTGTCGCATGTCGATTGAGTGGCTACGGGCGCAAGCGAGCGCTGCTTTGGCTGGTGAGACCGTGTTGTCCAGTCGCCAGCAAGACCCGCTGTACCAAAGCACGTTTCGCACGTTTGCGCATTCCCCCCGGCCCATGCGCCGCTCGCTGCTGCATGAGTTGGAGGGCACAGCCCCGGAGCTGTTTGCGGGCGTGCGCTCGACGGTGTTTCGCAGCTGGGACAAGCCGACCATCGTGTCCGATTTTGTGCTGCGCTGGGCACTGGCCCATAGATTGGCGCAGATACGCACTTACCGCCATCGGCATGTTTCCACGGGTGATGCCGATCAACAGACCCAGCTGCAGGCCTTGACGGCCGAGTTCGGAGCGCTCGATTTCTTTTGTATCAATGACACCACCGACGATGCGCACCCTGAAGACCCGCGATTGCGCCAAGTCCAGTCGGTCTTGCAGGCGCTGTTGCCTCAGGCGTCGCTTTTTGAGAGGTCTGTGGGTGAAAGCGGTGATGTCGGCGTCAGCCGGCCAGAGGGGGCTGCAGCCGAGATTCGCCAAGGCGCAGACGCCGCAGCGGCACACCAAAGCCCCGTGTCAGACTCACGACAGAGGGCTTGAGCGGAAAGACGCCGCCAGCGCCACGGCCTCTGTCACGTCCAGGCAAATGCCATCGGCGCCCAGACTGCGGGCATCGTGCTCTTGCACCGTGAAGATGGGGCCGCCCAGCAGGACGCCCGGTTCAGGGTTTCCCGATGCGGCCTTGAGCGCACGAATCAGACCCGGCAAGGTCTTGAGCTGGGCTTCGGTCGCACACGAGATGCCAATCACGTCAAACCATTCGTTGCTGACCGCATGCACCAGCTCTTTTTCGGAGAGCGAGATTTCGATGACCACGTCCCAGCCGGCCTTGCGGAAAAAATCTGACACGATGGTCATGCCCAGAAAATGCTGTGAACCGGGCGCAGAGGCCAGCATGATGCGCTGCACATCGCCGCCGAGTTGTGGACCGTTCTGGTATTCGAAGCCCAGACGGTGCGTGATCTCGTGCATGCGCACCAGGCCGCAGGTGACTTCGGTGAAGTCGCACAGGTCTTGCTCCCACATCAGCCCCAGTTGTCGTGCAGCGGGGGCGATCAGTTCCAGAAAAATGCGGTCGGTGGTGACACCTTGGTGCAGCAGTTCATCGATGAACTGGGTGGTCTCGCTGGTCGAGCTGGATTTGCTCAGCGCCACAAAGGTGGCCAGCTGTTTGGGGGTGATGCCGGGGCCGGTAATGGGCTGATGGGCATCGGGCAGAGTCACCACCCGGTTGGCCTGGACCAGCCGCGGAATGATCTGGCGCTCAATGACCTCGGTCAAGGACCGCTTGCATTCGTCTTGCCCATTCGATGACGCATCGTTTTGCCGAGTCGCGGCGCGCGATGTCAAGCCTTGTCCAAGGGATGACATGAGTGTCAGCCAAGCGCTTGCATGTGCCTTCCACGGGTGAAATGGAAAGCCCGGTAAATTGAGGTACATCAAAGAGTCCAGAAGTTGGTTTTGACCTTAACCCGTTCAAACCGCCTGTGCAAGACAACATCCTGTGGCTTTTCTAGGGGTTATCACCTGTAGGCGGTCAAAGTGGGGACTGTGGTTACAGGAGGCTGCGTCGCGGCGCTGGCGTTTCGCGCAGCGGAAATTCGTCGCTGTTGTCTGCAAGAGCACGGGGTGGGTCTTGGGAGATCTGGGCCCTCTGTTGGGTTTGCTTGACTGCGTGTTTACTGTTTCTGGCGCGCACCCGCATGCGCCAAATTTGAAACGAGCGCGCTTTGAGACGTTGCCGCATGAGGGTGATCACGCGGGCCTCGTCCAGGCCGTAGTTCAGCGCGATCGCCTCAAAAGAAGTGTTGTCGTCCCAGGCCATCGCAATGATCTGAGAGGTATCCGCGTCGCTCAGATCATGGAAGTCAGGGATGGGCTTGTTCACAGTGCAGCGCCTCGCAGGGATGTCAGGACTCTCTTCAAATGCCGCTGGGGCGCTTCAAGGATTGGTTGCGGTCGGCTGTCACCAGTTCAATCTGACGAATCTGGCCTTGACGACGCACGCTCAAAGTCAGGGTGCTGCCCGCAGGCCCCAGGGCCGACAGGCGCCGGTAAAAGTCCGCCAGATTGACCAAAGCTTGACCCTGCAAGGCCAGCAAGGTGTCGCCCACCAGGATGCCGCTTAGCGCCGCCGGACTGTTGGGAGAGACGCGCAGCACACCCAGCCCCCCACCGGGTAAGGCCTGGCTGCTGATGCCCAGCCAAGAAGGTGCAGGACCGGGGCGTTTGCCTGTGCGAACCAACTCGGAGAGGTGGTCTTTGAGCAAATTGACGGGCACATACAAATTGCCTGGCAGGGGCAGTTGGTCTCCAAACACGTCTTGAACCAGCAAAGAGCCGATGCCGACCAGCTGGCCCTTCTGGTCAAACAGCCCGGCGCCACTCCAGTTGTTCACGGCCGGCAAGGTCATGAGGGGAGACTCCAGCAGGTACTCCCATCCAGCGGCAAAGGGTTGGCGTGACACGAGCTCCAAAGCGGTGAGCTCGGATTCCCTTTGGCCCAATGTCCAGAGTTTCCCGGGGGTGGGCAGGGCATCCGAGTCACCCAAAGAAACGGCTTCCAGCCTTAAAGGGATCAAGGCTCGAATCAGACCGAGGCCGCTGGCATTGTCCACGGCCCGCACTTGCCCGGGAATGGTTCGGCCTTGGTGGTCAATCAGGTCCACCGTCTCGGCTTCCAGCAGCAAGTACCCGATGGTGAGGACCAGGTCCGGCGCGATGACCACGCCCGAGCCGTATCTTTGCTGCCCCAAAGTGCGTGCAGTGCTGGCCTGTGCGTCGCTGCGGGCTTGGACCCCGACAACCGACTGCATGATCCGTTTCACAGTGGGCGCGGTCAGGTCGGGCTGTGCCCATGCCCAAGGCCCAGCGAGCAGGCCGGTCAACAATGCGATCAAAAATCGGTAGCTCATGGTCATTCCCGCGAATCGGCAATCATTGGCATGCGTTCAGTTCATGCAGACCGGCCATTGTGTGTCGGACGGGCTTAACCCCATGTTGGGAGAGCTTACTGCCGACCTGTCATTTGGGCAGGTCGCGGGCGCCGCTCTCGGGGCGGTACATTTTGAACAGTTGCTCGGGACCGATGGAGAAGTAATCCCCTGCGCCGCCACCGCGCAGAATATGTCCTGCGTTGGCTGTGTCGTACACCCCGGATTTGAGCAAGCGCTGGTCGATGTGGATGCCCACCACCTGACCCAAGACCATCCAGGTCTCGATTTTCTGGCCTTGCAGATCCTCCAGTTGCAGAATCTGTGTGCAGCGGCACTCAAAGCTCACGGGACTCTGTGCCACACGCGGCACACGCACCACCCTGGAGGCCTCTGGTGTCAGGCCCGCCAGATCAAACTCGCTCACCTCGGGCGGCACTGCCTCGCAGGTTTGGTTCATCACCTCGGCCAGCTCGCGCGTGACCAGGTTCCAGACAAATTCGCCCGTGGCTTCGATGTTGTTCAATGAATCCTTGCGCCCGATGCTGGCAAATCCGATCACGGGCGGCACGTAATTGAAGGCGTTGAAAAAACTGTAAGGAGCCAGGTTCAGAACCCCGCTGGCGCTCTGGCTGGAGATCCAACCAATGGGACGTGGGCCCACGATGGCGTTGAATGGGTCATGCTTGAGGCCGTGGCCCAGGTGCGGTTCATAAAAATGCATCATGGCCTGACTTTAAGGGGCGGGGCGCATCTGGCGCAGTCATGCGCAAGACAGTGCCTGCCGACTATGATGTCGGCTCCAAAGGAAGCGCATGAACAGACCATTTCTTGACGAGTCGGCCATTCACCCCGCCATTCGCCAACGCATTGCAGAACACCACCTGCCTGTCATCCAGCAGGTGCAAAATGCCATCGCCCAGCATGCTGTGGTGGTGGTCGGCTTGTCGGGTAACCCTTTCGTAGGCAAGGCACGCAAGGCGCTGGCTGCAGCCGGTGTGGCGCACGAGTACATCGAGTTTGGCAGCTATTTCTCGCAATGGCGCCTGCGCAACGCGTTGAAGATGTGGACTGGCTGGCCCACTTTCCCGATGGTGTTTGTGCGCGGCACCTTGGTGGGTGGGGCCGATGACCTGCGCCGCCTGATCGACAACGGCGAACTCCAGACCTGGCTCAAAGCTTGAGCGACATGGCGGCACTCGCAAAACCCGAGTTGTGGCGCACCGAGGTGGGCGATGCGGTGGCTGTGCTCCACATTCCTGGCGCACTCAAGCGCGCACGCACGTTTGACATCGATGTGAGCTTGTGGGTGCGCGTGCCCGAAGACCATGCCGAGGCTTGGCACGAATTGACGCTGGAGATCGACGGCAAGCAGAAATGGCACCGTCGCATCGCCAGCAGCTGTCCAGGCCAGACCGATGGACTCGATTACCACTGCCGTGTGCTGCTCGAAGCCGGCCCGTCCCTGCGCATCCGCGCTGTGGCGGGCACGCGGGGCTCTGTGGTGCAGCGCCTGCAGATCGAAGCGCGAGAAGACCTTTAGCCTCAGCCAATCACCGCCAACTCGCGCAGCGGCCTGTTGTGCAGCAGCCGCTCAAAGCCCAGTTCATCGACGGCCATGGTGGTGGACTTGCCATCGAGCATCCATTCGGCCAACGCCAAGCCAGCCCCGGCCGCATGTTGCATGCCGTGACCTGAAAACCCGTTGATGAAATACAGGTTGCGCAGATCAGGGTGCGGGCCGATCACGGCGTTGTGATCGAAGGTGTTCATCTCGTAGTAACCCGCCCAGGCCCGTTCTACCCGCAAGGCTGCGAGCGCCGGAATGCGGTGTGCGAGCGAGGCCCATTGTTCGTTGTTCCATTCGGCCCAGTCCGGCTCCAGTGGCAGGCCAGGTTGGGTGTGCAAAGGCTCGGCACCGCTGATGAAAAATCGGCCCTCGGGCCGCAGCCACCAGCCACTGGGGTCGATCAGCAAGGGGCACTGTGGCAGTGGCTCGGGACAGGACAGCACAAATACGGTGCGCCGCGCCGCTTCGATGGGCAATCGCACCCCGGCCATGGTGGCCACTTCGCTGGCCCAAGGCCCTGCCGCGTTGACCACTTGGCCACAGTGCAAGGTGCCGCCACTGGCCAGCTGCACCGCGGTGACTTGTGCGGTGGTGTGGTCCATGCCCGTCACCCGGTCATGCAGGCGCTGAACGCCCTGCGCCATGGCTTTTTTCAAAAAAGCCTGGTGCAGGGCAGGGCCGTCAAACCAACCTTCGCCGCTCAGGCCCAGGCTACCGAGGGCCACATCCTCCACGTTCAGCCAGGGGTAGCGCTGGCGCAGGGCCTCAGGTCCAAGCAAGGCCACATCGGCCCCGGCTTGCTTTTGGATGTGATGCGCGGTGTGCAGGGCTGCCGTTTGCTCGCTCTGGGCCAGGTACAGATAGCCGGGCTCCTGCAAACCCAGCGCCACCGGATGATCAGGCAGGCCCAGGTGCTGCTCGGCATCGCGCAAAAACGCGATGCCGTACTGACTCAGACGGATGTTGACGGGGCAGGTGAACTGCTGGCGGATCGAGCTGGCCGACAGCGACGAGGAGGCTTTTTCATAACGCGTGTCCGACTCCACCAGCGTGACACGCAGGTCCGGTTGCAAGCGCGTCAACCAATACGCCGTGGCCGCGCCCATCACGCCGCTGCCCACGATCACCACATCGGTGCGGGTCATGGGTGCACGCCTTCAGCCAGAGCCGCGCGGTACACCAGGCGTGCCGCCACAGTGTCTTCCACCGCCTGGCCCAGCGATTTGAAAATGAGGGTGGTGCCCGCCGGGGGCGGTGCAACACGGCCGCACAAAATCTCGCCAATCTCGGCCTGGACCCGTGCCCCAGAAAGCATCACGTCGCCCGACTCTTTTTCAGCTGCTTCACGCTGGTCGGCCACCACCCAGTGGGCCATGGCCGTATCGTCCAGTTCGCGCCAAGTGGGTCGGGGCGCGCCTACGGCCGCCACAAAGGCACCAGGCTTGAGCCAGGCGCCTTGCAGGACCGGTTCGCTGGCATTGGTCACGGTGCAGACGATGTCCGCCCCGCGCACCGCTGCTTCGGCGCTGGCGCAGGCCACGCCGCCAATGTCTTGTGCGCACTGCTGTGCATTGGCCGCTGTTGGGCTCCACACGCGGATCTCGGACACCTCGCGCACGGCACGCAGCATTTGCGCGTGGCTGCGGGCCAGCACCCCGCTGCCCAGCATGGCCACCACCTGCGGGGTGCGCGGCACCAGCGCATCGGCCGCCACGGCAGAGGCCGCTGCCGTGCGCATCGCCGTGATGGTGTTGCCCTCCATGACCGCCAGCGTCTGGCCCGTGGCAGGGTCCATCAGCACGATGGTGCTGAGCAAGGTGGGGAGGCCTTTTTGCGCATTGCCCGGCACCAGGGTGATGAGCTTGGTGCTGACCGCATCGCCCAGTTGCGCGGGCTTTAAAAACAGCAGACCTTCATTGGATGTCTCGCCAATCGGCATGACCAAGCGCAGCGGCTGCACCACCTGGCCCAGCGTCAACGCCATCAGGGCTTCGCGCACGCCTTGCAGCAGGGCGGGCACGCTCAGCAGTTGCTGCACGCGGGTTTCGTCAAAGTAATGAACCATGTGAGGTCTCCAAACAGATCGCCAGTGGCAAACTTTTATTCAAGCCAGGCCAAGAACCGCTCTCGCCAAGTATTGGCAATGTGCACGGTTCGGCATCCGGCCAGGGGTACAGGTACGCACATCGGTATGGTAGACAATCCAGACGTTTGGACTTGACGTGTC
>CANHUM010000029.1 GCA_947463845.1 Comamonadaceae bacterium | reverse complement strand
TCACGATGGCGCCGCCCGAAGGCAGTTGCACCGTGCGGGCGTAGGCCGATTCGATCTGGTGCTCGATCTGGAAGCGACTGAACAGTGGCGCGTCATCGCGGTAACGCTTCACCCGTGGCGCGAACTCCGGCATAACGTGGCTCATGAACTGCTGAGCCTGGTCATAAATGTCATCGGTGTCGATCAGGATGTCGCCGATGTCGTTGTTGAAGTAATCGCGAATGGCGCGGATGACCAGCGAAGATTCCTGGTAAATCAGGAAAGCGCCTTTGCCTTGGGTGGCGCCGTCAATGGCGGACCACAGTTTGAGCAAATAGTTCAGATCCCACTGCAACTCAGGCGCAGAGCGGCCAATGCCTGCGGTGCGGGCAATGATGGACATGCCCTTCGGATATTCCAGCTGGTCCATCGCTTCTTTGAGCTCGGCCCGGTCGTCGCCCTCGATGCGGCGGCTGACGCCGCCACCGCGTGGGTTGTTGGGCATGAGCACCACATAACGGCCTGCCAGGCTGATGAAGGTGGTCAGGGCTGCACCCTTGTTGCCGCGCTCTTCTTTCTCGACTTGCACCAGCAGGGACTGGCCCTCTTTGATGACGTCCTGGATGCGGGCCTGGCTGACGGATACACCCTCGGCAAAGTATTGGCGAGAGATTTCCTTGAAGGGCAAAAAGCCATGGCGGTCTTCGCCGTAGTCCACAAAGCAGGCTTCGAGCGAGGGCTCGACGCGGGTCACGATGGCTTTGTAGATGTTGCCCTTGCGTTGCTCGCGGCCTTCGATTTCGATTTCGTAGTCGAGGAGTTTTTGTCCATCGACGATGGCCAAGCGGCGCTCTTCAGCTTGCGTGGCGTTGATCAGCATCCGTTTCATGATGCGTTCCTTCTCTGTTCAGCGTGGCTTTGGCGCAGAAAATACCTGCACACGAAAAGCCTGTTTACACAACCGGCTCTGGATTCCTGTGAATCTCAAAGCCCACGTTGCCGGAGCTGACGCCTGAAACGAAGGGAATTGCCGAGGTGAATCGCCATTCAGCTGCGCGTGAGCACAGGAATGGGGATCGTGGCGCGTGGATGGGACGAGGTGAACGTTGTGCAAGGATCCATCCACTGCCGGGGGCTTCCCCCGGTGTCTAGGACAAACCGTCGGGCACTGGGCGTGAGGGTGCACAGGGGCTTCGTGAGCCACTCCAAGCACATCAGCAAAGTTCCGAACAGCACAAACATCTCGCTTTGATCCGCTCAGCAGCTTTCTGAGGCTGCTGAACTTGGGGTATTCCGTATCTGGGTTTCTGGGCGTCGGCCCATCCTCCGGGGCGATTTGCCACTGTCGGCGTTGGCCTTCAGTCTGCAAATTCGTGCCGAGGGTGGCATCGACCATCTGGTTTGGCGCGGTGGTGGTGGACTAAACTCCAGCTTTGCAGGAATTCATTTCCATTTGAATCAACCACTTACAGCCAATTGCCAGTGAATCACATTATAGGCTCCAAGTCCGCCGTTGCGACGCCCGCCGTCAAATGGTTGTTGGTGGACGAGGAGTCGGCCGGTCAGCGATTGGACAACTTTTTGATGCGTCACTTGAAGGGCGTGCCCAAAACCCACGTCTACCGCATCATCCGCAGCGGTGAGGTGCGCATCAACAAAGGCCGAGCTTCGGCCGAGACCCGGGTTGAAAACGGTGACGAAGTGCGTCTGCCGCCCGTTCGCGTGTCCGACAAAGTGGCCGAAAAAGCCGAGCGCCCCGCGCCAGGGCGCGAATTCCCCCTCTTGCTCGAAGATGAGAGCCTGATGGCCATCGACAAACCGGCGGGGGTGGCGGTGCACGGCGGCTCCGGGGTGAGCTTTGGCGTGATCGAACAACTGCGCCAGGCCCGCCCGCAGGCCAAGCTGTTGGAGTTGGTGCACCGGTTGGACCGCGACACCAGCGGCATTTTGCTGGTGGCCAAAAAGCGCAGCGCCTTGAAGTTGTTGCAGGACCAATTTCGCGAGCGTGAAACCGGTAAGACCTATTTGGCGCTGGTCAAAGGCGATTGGCCGGCCAAACTGAAGGTGATCGACCAGCCATTGCATAAATTTTTGCTGCCGGATGGCGAGCGGCGCGTTCGGGTCACGACGGCAGAAGACCCGGACGGCATGCGTTCGATCACGCTGGTCAAGGTGGCTCAGCGTCTGCCGGGTGCCACGCTGCTGGAGGTGACCATCAAGACCGGGCGCACCCACCAAATCCGGGTGCACCTGGCTGCGCAAGGACACCCGATTGCGGGCGATGACAAATACGGTGATTTTGAGTGGAACCGCCTGCTCCAAAAGCCATCGGCCAGCCCTGGCCTCAAGCGCATGTTTTTGCATGCCTGGCGCTTGCAGTTCAACCACCCGGTGACAAGCGAGCGCGTGGCCTTGCAAGCCGATTTGCCCCCCGAATTGAAAACCTACATCGACCATGCCCTACACCCGACCCCGTCAGTTTGACCTGATCGCTTTCGATTGGGATGGCACGCTGTTTGACTCCACCGCCATCATCACCCGCTGCATTCAGCGGGCTGTGGTGGATGTGGGCGGGCAAGAGCCCACCCAAGAAGCGGCCTCCTATGTGATCGGCATGTCCCTTTTGCCTGCGCTGGCCTATGCCGCTCCCGATGTACCCAAAGAAAAATACCCGGCCTTGGGGGAACGCTACCGGCACCACTACCTGCAGCACCAGAATGACATCAGCCTGTTCGAGGGTGTGCTGGATTTGCTGGACGCCCTCAAGGCCCGTCACCATTGGCTCACGGTGGCCACAGGCAAAAGCCGCCAGGGTCTGAACGAGGCTTTGCAGGCGGTGGAGCTGCGCGGCGTGTTCGATGGCTCGCGCACAGCCGATGAGACGGCGGGCAAGCCCAACCCCCGAATGCTGCAGGAGTTGATGCGCGAATTCGGCGCAGAGCCCGATCGCACCTTGATGATTGGCGACACCACGCACGACCTGCAAATGGCGCTGAATGCGGGCTGTGCCAGTGTGGGCGTGAGTTACGGGGCGCACGAGCCCGAATCATTTCATGCGCTGCAGCCGCGCCATGTGGCGCACAGCGTGCGCGAACTGCACGACTGGTTGTTGCAATACGCTTGAATATTGGAGTACTCATGGAGTCCATGGTCCCTTTGTGCAACAGCGCCGACCTGATCAACGGGGGGCGGGCTGTGCCTTTCGACATCGTGTACGCCGGGCAGACTTGCCGGGCCTTTGCCATCCGTTACCTAGGTCAGGTGCACGCCTACCTGAACCGCTGCACCCATGTGGCCATGGAGATGGATTACCAACCCGACCGTTTTTTTGACGACACGGGCCGTTGGTTGATGTGCGCCACACACGGCGCTGCTTACCAACCCGACACCGGGGCTTGTTCGGGCGGTCCATGTCGTGGTGGTCTGGTGAAAATAGGCTTGTCAGAGCGCGACGGTGTGGTTCACTGGCATACTGCCTATAACCTCAAACCCCTTGAATTTTGAACATGCAAGACCCCCAGGACGCGATGTCCAAGCCTGTTGAATCAGCGCCCGTGACCTCTGCCGACGATTCGCGTGGAGACAAAACGTTGCCCGCCCAAGACGGCTGGGCACGGGAAACCCTGGAGAGGCTGGCCTTTGCCAATTTGAAAGAGCAGCAAACCGAGCGCCGCTGGAAACTGGCGCTCAGGTTGGGGTGGCTGGGTGTGGTCGTGGTCGTGCTCTGGCAAATTTTCAGTTTCAGCTCGCCTGCCACCAGCCCCAGTTTCCCTCACACGGCCTTGGTCACCATCGTGGGTGAGATTGCATCGGATACCGAAGCGAGCGCAGAAAACGTCATGTCGGCCATGCGCACAGCCCTGGAGGATCCGGGCTCCAGGGCATTGGTGTTGTTGATCAACTCTCCGGGGGGGAGCCCCGTGCAGGCAGGCCTGATCAACGATGAAGTGAAACGCTTGCGGTCACTGCACAACAAACCCATTTATGCCGTGGTGGAGGAGTCTTGCGCTTCGGCGGCCTATTACATTGCCGCTGCGGCTGATCAGATTTTTGTCGACAAAGCCAGTTTGGTGGGCAGCATTGGTGTGCTCATGGATGGCTTCGGATTCACGGGTTTGATGGACAAACTGGGCGTGGAGCGTCGTTTGATGACTGCGGGTGAAAACAAAGGCTTTTTGGACCCCTTCAGTCCCCAGACGGCGCCTCAACGACAGCATGCACAAGCCATGCTCGATCAGATCCACAAGCAATTCATCGATGTGGTCAAAAAAGGCCGGGGTGAGCGCTTGAAAGACCATCCTGACATGTTCAGTGGTGTGTTTTGGAGTGGCCAGCAGGCGGTGGATCTGGGCCTGGCCGATGCCTTGGGCAGCATCGACGGTGTCGCCAGGGATGTGGTCAAAGCGCCTGATGTGATCGACTACACCCAGCGGGAAAATGTGGCCGAACGGTTGGTCAAACGCTTCGGTGTAGCGGTGGGCGAGGGCACAGTGCGGGCCGTGCGCAGCAGCGCCAGCATCCGATAAAGCCTCGTTCAGGTTAGGTGTCCCTGCTTGCTCGGGTCAAGCCCCCACAGCGTAAACCGCGGGCGTATGTCCATCAGGCCCTTGGAGCCCCTTTTTCCATTGCGCAACGGTGTGGCTCTGGATGCTGGCCGATGCCAGCGTCAAACCGCTGGCGATCACCAGCCGGGTGTTGGCGTGCAAATTTTGTAGCAGGGCGCTGAGCATGGCCGCGTTGCGGTAGGGTGTTTCGATCCACAACTGGGTTTGCCCTGTTTTGAGGGCCACAGTCTCCAGTTGTTTCAGGCGTGCGGCACGCTCCCCGGCGTCTTGCGGGAGGTAACCCACAAAGGCAAAGTTCTGGCCGTTCAGGCCACTGGCCGCCAGGGCCAACAACAAAGACACGGGGCCAACCAAAGGCACCACGGGGATGCCCAGGTCGTGCGCGGCCCGCACCACCGAACTGCCGGGGTCGGCCACGGCAGGCATGCCGGCTTCACTGATCAGGCCCACATCGAGGCCTTGCAGCGCCGCTGCCAACAAAGGTTTGCCATCAAAACCCGATTGGTGGTCGCCTTTTTTGTGCACATGGCGTGGCAATTCGGTGATGGTTTGCTCGGGCAGTGGTGCGATCAAGGGGTGGGTTTCACCCACGCGCTTCAAAAAGGCGCGGGTGCTTTTCGCGTTTTCGCAGACCCAATGCTGGATGCGGGCGGCCGTGGCCAAGGTGCTGGTGGGCAGTACATCGGTGACAGGGGCTTGTTCAGTACAGCCAAAGTCCAGTGGCGTGGGCACCAAAAACAAGCGCCCTTTGAGGGGTTTGGAGGCGTTCACAGCAATTTCACCCCAGCCTGGCGCAGCAAACGTGCGGTGCGGATCAGTGGCAGGCCGATCAGAGCTGTTGGATCATCGTTGTCGATGGATTCAAGGAGGGCAATGCCCAAACCTTCACTTTTGGCGCTGCCTGCACAGTCGTAGGGCTTTTCCGCCTGCAAATAAGCTTCGATTTCTGCATCGCTCAGATCGCGGAACACCACCCGCACTTCGGCCAGATCCATCGCCTCAAAGCCCGTGGCCAGACAAACCACAGCCAAGGCGGTCTGAAAAACCACTGTCTGGCCGCGCATTTGGCGCAGTTGCTGCACGGCGCGTGGGTGGTCGCCAGGTTTCCCCAGCGGTTGACCTGCCAAATCGGCCACCTGGTCGGAGCCAATCACCACCGCTTCGGGGTGCAAATTGGCGACAGCACGGGCTTTGGCCAAGGCCAGTCGCCGGGCCAGATTTTTGGGGCTTTCGCCTGTCAGGGGTGTTTCGTCCACCTCGGGGGCGGTCACGTCAAAAGGGATGCGCAGCCGCTCCAGCAACTCGCGTCGATAGCGCGAGGTGGAGCCCAGCACCACAGGCCGACTGTGGGTGTTTGTGAGGGCAGAAGTCGTTGTCAAGGCGCAAACCCCATTTGAAATTCGGATGGGTGATTCTCTTACACTGCCGGCATGGATAAAAAATTCGACCTCCGGCACCTGGATGTGCTGTCTTTTGCCCGTGATGCGAGCCGTCTGGAAGGCCAGAGCGACCTGGCGGATTGGTCACGTCTGGCCGATGAGCTGTATGGCAGCCCGCCCTCGGTCCCTGTGCGTGTGGTTTGGCAACTGCAGGGCCATACGGTCGTCCAAGCCGATGGTACGGAACAGATTTGGCTGAATTTGCAAGCCAGTGTGGACTTGCCCATGCAGTGCCAACGCTGCCTGACCCCTGTGCTGCAAACGGTCAAGGCCGAGCGCGCTTTCCGGTTTGTGGCCGATGAGGCGACCGCAGAGGCGTTAGATGATGAGGCGGAAGAGGACATTCTGGCGCTTAGCCGCGACTTTGATGCGGCGGCACTGGTCGAGGATGAGCTGATTTTGTCCTTGCCCCTGGTGCCTTTGCATGAGCAGTGCCCCGTGGCGGTGCCCATGTCCGCCATCGATCCAGCGTTCGAAGAGGCGGCTGCCCGCCCCAATCCTTTTGGCGTTTTGGCGGGGCTGAAAACCGGCAAGCCGCACTGATCGTGCGCCAAGCCTTTGCCGCAGGGCTCTTCTTGGGCTATAATCAACGGCTTCGCTCGGCAACGCCGGGTGACACTCCCAGTAACCAGACGCTGCGTCTTCATTTGCGCGGCCTCCAAGCTTCCAAGGAGCCATCATGGCTGTTCAGCAAAACAAAAAGTCGCCTTCCAAGCGCGGTATGCACCGTTCGCACAATGCCCTGAACGTGCCCGGCATCGCTGTCGAGCCCACCACAGGCGAAACCCACCTGCGCCACCACATCAGCCCCAACGGCTTTTACCGTGGCCGTCAAGTGCTCAAGAACAAGTCGGAAGCCTGATCGGCTTTCGCCCTCAAGCCTCTATGGGCCCGGCGCTACTTTCTGAGTAGCCTCGGGCTTTTTGGTTTATGGCCCGCGCCTCTTATGGTTTTGAGCCCAAGGAAGTCATGACCTTGCCCACCCCGATCACCGTATCTGTCGATTGCATGGGCGGCGACCACGGTCCCCGCGTCACGCTGGCGGCCTGCCGCCGATTCCTCTCCTCGCACCCTGACGCCCGCTTGCTTTTGGTGGGTAAGCCTGAGGCCTTGGTGGGCTTTTCGGACCCCCGAGTCCAAGCGGTGGTGGCATCCGAGGTGGTTGAAATGGACGACCCGCTCGAAGTCGCCCTGCGCAAGAAAAAAGACTCCTCCATGCGCGTGGCCATTGAACAAGTGCGTGATGGCCTGGCGCAAGTGGCCGTTTCGGCGGGCAACACGGGCGCCTTGATGGCCATTGCCCGCTACGTGCTCAAGACCATGGATGGCATTGACCGTCCGGCGATTGCCGGCCAAATGCCCAATTTCAAGGGTGGTGGCACCACCATGCTCGATCTGGGTGCCAATGTCGATTGCACCCCCGAGCACTTGCTCCAGTTTGCCGTCATGGGCTCGGCCCTGGTTTCGGTCCTGCAAGACAAGGATCAACCCACCGTGGGCTTGCTGAACATTGGCGAAGAGGCCATCAAAGGCAATGAAATCATCAAAAAAACCGCTGAATTGCTGCGATCTGCGGCCAACTCCGGCGATTTGAACTTTCATGGCAACGTGGAAGGCAACGATATTTTCAAGGGCACGGTGGATATCGTGGTCTGTGACGGTTTTGTGGGCAACGTGGCACTCAAGGCCAGTGAAGGCCTTGCAACGATGGTCGGCGGTTTCCTGAAGGCAGAGTTTTCTCGCAACATCTTCACCAAAATTGCTGCTTTATTGGCTTATCCGATCCTAACTGCTTTTAAAAGTCGAGTTGACCATCGTCGTTACAACGGCGCGGCGCTGTTGGGCTTGCGGGGCCTGGTGTTCAAGAGCCATGGCTCCGCAGACGAGCTGGCTTTTGAGAACGCCCTGAACCGGGCTTATGATGCAGCCCGGAACCAACTGCTGGACCGTGTTCGTGACCGCATTGCCCACGCTGCCCCTTTGTTGTTGGGTGAGCAGGCTGAGCGATCCGAATCAGCGGCCACATCTGTATGAGAATTTATTCACGTATATTGGGCACCGGCAGTTATCTGCCCGCAAGACGCCTGAGCAACGCCGACCTGGCTGCCGAACTGGCGCAGCAGGGTGTAGAAACTTCCGACGACTGGATCGTTGAGCGCACGGGCATCCGAGCACGGCATTTTGCAGCCGACGAACAGGGCTGCAGTGATCTGGCCACAGAAGCTGCCCGCCGAGCGCTCAATGCCGCCAGCTTGGCCGCACAAGACATCGACCTGATCATCGTGGCCACATCGACCCCTGACATGGTGTTTCCTTCGGTGGCCACCATGGTGCAGCACAAATTGGGCGCGGCCGGTTGCCCGGCCTTTGATGTGCAAGCGGTCTGCAGCGGCTTCATCTATGCCTTGACCGTGGCCGACGCGATGATCCAGTCCGGCTCTGCCAAGCGTGCCCTCGTCATTGGCTCGGAAATTTTCAGCCGCATCCTCGACTTCAAGGACCGCACGACCTGCGTCCTGTTTGGCGACGGCGCCGGCGCGGTCATTCTGGAGGCGTCGGATACCCCGGGCATTTTGGCCACCGACTTGCATGCCGATGGCAAGTACAAGGACATCTTGTGCGTGCCAGGCCACGTCAACCGGGGCAGCATTCTGGGCGACCCTGTGCTCAAGATGGATGGACAAGCCGTTTTCAAGCTGGCCGTGGGCGTGCTCGAAGACACCGCCCGCGCCAGCCTGGCCAAAGCCAACCTGACCGATGCAGACATTGACTGGCTGATCCCGCATCAGGCCAACATCCGCATCATGCAAAGCACGGCCAAAAAGCTCAAGATGAGCTCCGACAAAGTGGTGGTGACGGTGGACCAGCACGGTAACACCTCGGCCGCTTCGATCCCGCTGGCGCTGGACACCGCCGTACGCGACGGGCGCATCCAGCGCGGCCAGACCCTCATGCTCGAAGGTGTGGGGGGTGGTTTCACTTGGGGGTCGGTCCTGCTTCGTTATTGATGGGGCAGGCCATTGGGCAGCGATGCGCGGCACGCGCTGCTGGGTTTTTCACAGATACAGAATTTGCACATGACCACATTTGCTTTTGTTTTTCCCGGCCAGGGCTCCCAATCTGTGGGCATGCTGGACGCTTGGGGTGACCACCCCGCAGTGCTCGAAACCCTTCAAGAAGCCTCGGATGCGCTGGGTGAAGACGTGGCTCAACTGATCCACGAAGGCCCCAAGGAAGCCCTGGCCATGACCACCAACACCCAGCCGGTGATGCTGGTGTCGGCAGTGGCAGCCTACCGTGCCTGGCTGGCGGAAGGTGGCAGCAAGCCATCGGTGGTGGCGGGGCATTCTCTGGGTGAATACAGCGCTTTGGTGGCCTCGGGTGTCTTGACGCTGGCACAAGCCGCGCCTCTGGTGCGCTTGCGTGCAGCGGCCATGCAGGAAGCCGTGCCTGTGGGCGTGGGTGCCATGGCCGCCATTTTGGGCTTGCCCTCCAACCAAGTCATTGCGGGCTGCCAAGAAGCTCAAGCCACCTTTGCCGCTGGCAGTGCTGAAGTGGTGGAGGCGGTGAACTTCAACGACGCCGCGCAAACCGTGATCGCAGGCAGCAAGGCTGCGGTCGACAAGGCCTGTGAAGTGCTCAAGGGCATGGGGGCCAAGCGTGCGCTGCTTTTGCCTGTGTCGGCCCCGTTCCATTCGAGCCTGATGAAGCCGGCTGCCGAAAAATTGCGCGACAAGCTGGCCACCCTGACGCTGGGTGCACCGCAGATCCCGGTGCTCAACAACATCGATGTGGCCATCGAAACCGATGGCGATCGCATCCGCGACGCGCTGTACCGACAGGCGTTTGGCCCGGTGCGTTGGGTCGAGTGCGTACAGGCCATCAAGGCACGTGGCGTCAGCACCGTGGTCGAATGCGGACCCGGCAAGGTGTTGGCAGGCATGACCAAGCGGATCGATGCCGAATTGAACGGCGTGGCGCTGTACGACCCCGCCACCCTGGCCGAAGTGAAAGGACTCCTTGTATGACCGATACCCAAAAACAAGTGGCCTTGGTCACTGGCGCATCGCGTGGCATCGGTGCCGCCATTGCCCTGCATCTGGCCCAAGCCGGATATGTGGTGATCGGCACTGCCACCAGCGACGACGGTGCCGCCAAAATCAGCCAAGCCCTGTCGGTTTTTCCCGGTAGTCGGGGTGCCAACCTGAATGTGAACGATGCGGCCGCAGGTGAAGCCCTGATCGACGCCATCGTCAAAGAACATGGCGGCTTGCAGGTGTTGGTCAACAACGCGGGCATCACCCGCGATACCCTGGCCATGCGCATGAAGGATGACGATTGGGATGCGGTGCTCGACACCAACCTCAAGGCCGTGTTCCGCATGAGCCGCGCCGTGATCCGACCCATGATGAAGCAGCGCTATGGCCGCATCATCAGCATCACCAGTGTGGTGGGGGCATCCGGCAACCCGGGTCAAGCCAACTACGCCGCAGCCAAGGCGGGCGTGGCGGGCATGACCCGTGCCCTGGCCCGCGAGCTGGGTAGCCGCAACATCACGGTCAACTGCGTGGCCCCCGGTTTCATTGCCACCGACATGACGGCCAGCCTGCCCGAAGAACAGCACAAAGCCCTGTTGGGCCAGATTCCTCTGGGCCATTTGGGTCAACCCGATGACATCGCCCATGCGGTGGCCTACCTGGCCAGTCCGGGTGCGGGCTATGTCACCGGACAGGAATTGCATGTCAATGGTGGCATGTACATGGCCTGATTCCCGGAACCCCTTCCGGACAGGTAAAATCTCTTTTTTTCACAACCCTCAGAGGGACCCCATGAGCGATATCGAAGCACGTG
>CANHUM010000028.1 GCA_947463845.1 Comamonadaceae bacterium | reverse complement strand
GTGTACGCCTTTGACAACTCGGTGCGCACTGCCTGGCTGGACAGCCAGCGGGGATTTTTCAATGGCACCAGCATGTGCCTGAGGGTGCACGGTCAAGAAGATGTGCCGCACCAACTGCAGCTGCCCGCCATCAAAAGTCAGCCCGCCTGGCAGGTCGCCACGGGTCTGGCACCGGTCAAGACCGACAAGAAAGGCTTTGGTCTGTACCAAGCCCCAAACTACGACGAGCTGGTGGACAGCCCCGTGGAGCTGGGCGCATTCTGGAGCGGCAGCTTTGTGGCCTGCGGCGTGCCTCACCGCTTTGTGGTGGCGGGCGCGTTGCCGTCTTTTGACGGTGAGCGCCTGTTGACGGACACGCAAAAAATCTGCGAAGCGGCCATCCGTTTTTGGCATGGCTCTGGCAAAGCAGCGGGCCAAAAAACACCGCACAAAAACTACCTGTTCATGCTCAACGCCGTATACGACGGCTATGGCGGACTGGAGCACCGCAACAGCACCGCCCTGATCTGCAACCGCAGTGACCTGCCACGGCACAACAGCCCCCGCACGAACGAGGGCTACACCACGCTGCTGGGCCTGATCAGCCACGAGTACTTTCACACCTGGAATGTCAAGCAACTGCGCCCCGATGGCTTTGCGCCATACGACTACACGCAGGAAAACTACACCCAGCTGCTGTGGTTCTTCGAGGGGTTCACCAGTTATTACGACGACATCCTGCTGCGCCGTGCCGGGCTCATCGACGACGCCACCTACATCAAGCTGCTAGGCAAAACCATCGCACAGGTCCAGCAAACGCCTGGCCGCCATGTGCAGAGCGTGGCACAGGCCAGTTTTGACGCCTGGGTCAAGTACTACCGCCAGGACGAAAACACACCCAATGCCACCGTGAGTTACTACACCAAGGGCTCGCTGGTGGCGCTTTGCCTGGACCTGACGCTGCGCCGAGAATTCAAGCGCGAAGGCCACACACTCGACACCGTGATGCGCGGACTTTGGAAGCGCTGCAAGGCCGGGCCCATGCGCGAGCAGGACTTGTTGGACGAGCTGCATGCCGTGACCGGCCGCAGCTGGGCAGGCGAGATCCAGCGCTGGGTTCACAGCACGCAAGAGCTGCCGCTGCGCGAGCTGCTCACGGCGCATGGTGTCACGGTGGATGCCGAAACATCAGGCATGGCGCAGCGCTTGGGCCTGCGCGTGAACGAAATCGGTGGCCAAGTGCAAATCCGGGGCGTGCTGCGAGGCAGCGCGGCCGAAGCAGCAGGTTTGGCCGCGGGTGATGAATGGCTGGGACTGGATGTGGGCAGCCAGGCCCAAGGCGGCAGCTGGCGTCTGAACAAACTCGATGACCTGAGCGCCTTGCTGGGCCCAACGCGTCAACTGGTGGCGCTGGTTTCACGTGACAAGCGCTTGTTGCGCCTGCCCTTGACGGTGCCCGCGCAAGCCAGCCATTGGCAACTGAGCGTGCCTGCAGATCGAGCGACCAGCTCCTGGCCCGGGGCTTGAACTCCGACCACAGTGTCCTCAAGCCCCTGACTTGAGCAACACCACCAAAGCCCCCGCGCCGCCTTCGGCCGGCTTGGCCTGCACAAAGGCCATGACCTGGTCTTTTTGCACCAACCAGCTGTGCACCTTGGACTTGAGCACCGGGGTTTTGCCAGGCGAGCCCAGGCCTTTGCCGTGCACCACCCGCAAACACCGCAGGCCCTGGCGGTGCGCCTGGCGGATGAATTCGGCCAGTGCTGTTCGCGCTTCGTCGCTGCGCAGTCCGTGCAGATCGATCTCGCGCTGAATCGACCAATCGCCTTTGCGCAGTTTGTGAATCACGTCGCGGCCAATACCGGGTCGGCGAAAACTGAGCGCGTCGTCGGTGTCGAGCAAGGTGCTGGCATCAAATTCGTCACTCAGGCTATCGCGCAGCACCGCCTCGTTGTCCTTTTTCCGCTGGTGCGCGATGGGCGCAGGGCTGGGACGCAGCAAACTGACCTGATCGTGATCCGGTAAGCGTTGCACCACACCCACAGACCGCACAAACAAGTGGCTTTCAGCCTCGCGCTGCTGGGCTGCCAATGCCTGGGCCGCGGCCAGCGCTTGGGCCTGTGCGTGGGCCTCGGCCAGTTTCTGGCGCACTTTTTTGAGGTCTTGCAACGCGTTGATTTTCAAAGGTGAACTCCGGGCCGGGCATTCGAGAACGTCTCAAACGCCCCGGTTGCGCATCCAGTCGGCGGTCTTGAAGAAGCTGGCGTTCAGCCGCTCGCGCAGCACCGGGTCGACGCTCAATTCGGTCATGGCCTGGTCCATGCAGGCCAACCACTGGTCGCGCTCGAGCACGCCAATCGAAAACGGCATGTGGCGCATGCGCAAACGCGGGTGGCCAAACCGCTCGGTGTAATGCTCTGGCCCACCCAGCCAACCGCACAAAAACCAGAAAAGCTTGTCTCGGGCGTCATGCAAGCTGCTGCCGTGCGCATCGCGCAGCGCCTTGTAACCCGGCTCCATGTCCATCAGGTCGTAAAAGCGGTCGGCCAATTCGCGTACGACAACTTCACCACCGATCCATGCAAACGGTGTGTCGAACGGGGGCTTTTCGTCGATGTTCATGGAGCCCCATTGTGCCGTGTTGCCATAGACCCTGACCCGGCAGGATCACTGCGCTGCCTCGCGCAAGGTCTGAACCACCGGCTGGCGCAACACCCCGGCGAGGCTCAGGCTGCCTGCACCCCAGGCCAGCAAGGCGCCCACCAAGCCACCCACCACGGGGGCCCACAAAGGCGGCTGCCAGGCGAACTCAAAGGCATGGCGCGCCAGGACCCAACCCACCAGCAATGCCATGGCACTGGCCATGAACCCTGCCAGCCAACCAATGCCCAAAAGCTCGGTGCGCTGCACCTGCGCCAACAGGCTTCGGCCTGCACCCAGGGCACGCATGATGGCGTATTCACGCTCACGTGCCTGGCGACTTGCGCCCACTGCGGCCAACAAGACCATCAAGCCCGCCGCCAGGGTAAAGGCAAACAAGAATTCGACTGCGCGGATCACCTGGTCCATGACCCGCTGCACCTGCGCCAGCGTGCTGCGCATGTCCACGCTGGTGATGTTGGGAAAGGCGTTGACCATGGCATTTTCAAAACCTGGCGCATCTTGAGGCGATCGGAAAGCGGCCATGTAGGTCATGGGCAGATCGGGCATTTGCGAGACCGGGAACAACATGAAAAAGTTGGCACGCATCGACGCCCAGTCCACCTTGCGCAAAGAGGTGACCCGCGCCTCATGGGGTTGACCGGCGATGTCAAAGCCCAACCGGTCGCCCAGCTTCAGTCCCAGCGCTTGGGCGATGCCCTCTTCCACACTCACGCCATCGACCTCTTCAGCCTGCCAGCGCCCGGCCACCAGCGGGTTGTGGGTGGGCAAGACCGCGCTGTGCGAGAGGTTGATTTCACGGTCGAGCAAGCGTTTGCCACGGTCAGCTTCCAAGTCGTCGGGACCGATGACCCGGCCATTGATGGACACCAGTCGTCCGCGGATCATGGGGAACCAATCGGGTGACTGCACGCCAGCATTTTTCAGATGCACCAAAAAGGTCTCGGCCTGCTCCGGCTGGACATTGATGACAAAGCGGTCTGGCGCATTCACGGGGGTCGCCTGACGCCAACTGGCGATCAGGTCGGTGCGCAACAAGACCAGCAAAGCCAACGCCAGCAAACCCACCGACAAGGCACTGACCTGCACCACCGCAAACACGGGGCGGGCCGCAACTTGGCGCGTGGCCAGACGCAGCCAACGTGGTGCCGAATCATCTGGCACCGCTCGGCGCAGCAAAAACAAAGCCGCTGCCGCCAAGCCGGCAAACACCACAAGTGCCAGAGCAAAACCACCCACGGTGATCAGGCCCAGCGTCAGATTGCGGCTGACCATGAGCAAAGAAGCGGCAAACCCAAGCAAGCCCATGACCAGCACCAGGCCCGAGCGCACCTGTACGCTACCCAGGTCGCGGCGAATCACGCGCAGGGGTGGCACTTGCGCCAACTGCAACACGGGCGGCAGACCAAAAGCCACCAGCAGCGTCAAGCCCATGGCCAGGCCCATCAGTGCCGGCTGCAATGTGGCCCCGGGCAGATTGGCATCGACCAGACCGGCCAGCAATTGGACAAAACCCAGGTGCACGCCATAACCGGCCAACACCCCCAGCACGCTGGCCACCAAACCTGCCCCCAGAAACTCCAAGGCATAACTCAATGTGAGTGTGCGCTGGCTTTGACCCATCACCCGAAGCAACGCACAGGCATCGAGCTGTCTCTCGGCAAAACTGCGCGCTGCCAAAGCCACCGCCACGGCGCACATCAAGGCGGCCAGCAATGCCACCAAATTCAGAAATTGCGAGGCCCGGTCCAAGGTCTGACGCATCTCGGGCCGGCCGCTGTCGAGCGACTCGACCTTCACCCCACGCACATCGGGTTTGTCGACCTCGGCCTTCGCCCAAGGCAAAAATTGCCCTACAGCCGCATCGCTGCCGGCCACGGCCATACGCCAGCTGACGCGGCTGGCCGGCTGGACCAGGCCGGTGGAGGCCAAATCGGCCATGTTCATCATGACGCGCGGGGCAAAAGCCATGAAACCCGCACCCCGATCGGGCTCGCGGGTGATGGTGGCGCCAATGCGCAAACGCCGATCGCCCAGGCCCAGCATCTGTCCCACCTGGACATTCAGGGCTTCGAGCAAGGCCGCATCAACCCAGACCTCACCCGCTGGCGGGATGCTGTCGCCGCTTTGACCTGCAATCTCCAGCCGACCACGCAAAGGGTAACCTGGCTCCACGGCCTTGAGGGCGACCAAACGTGTGGCAGGGGGGGTGCTGGCGTCCGGGGCGGTCATGGCACGCGCCATGGTCGGGAAACTCACATTGGTGTTGCTTTGCAAACCGGCCGCTTGGGCCTTTTGCACAAAGACTTGGGGGGTGCGCTGGTCGCTCACCACCACCGCGTCACCTCCCAGCAGCTGGCGTGCATCACGCCAAAGGCCCGACTGCATCCGGTCGGCCAAAAATCCGACCGCCGTCAAGGCCGCCACCGCCAGCGCCACCGACACCATCAACAGGCGCAACTCGCCAGCCCGCAGGTCTCGCCACAACTGGCGAGCACCGAGCTTCAAACCATGCATCCAGGATTGCTTGTTCATGGGTGGACCTTACCGCAGTGGCGAAGGTCTGGCAGAGCCAAGGACTTGCCTATAGGGTGACACAAGCCCAGAAACCAAAAAACCCGCAGTCGTGAAACTGCGGGTTTGGAATTTGGTGGTGATAGGTGGATTTGAACCACCGACATCAGCATTATGAATGCTGCGCTCTAACCAACTGAGCTATATCACCAAGCATTGCTGAGAAAACCAGCAAGCCGCAAATTATACACAACAATACAACGCCAATCGCCGCTCCAATTGCCGCAGATCACCCGACAATCTGAAGATGACCGATCACACACCACCCACCGCTGTGGCTGCAAAGGCCGCCCAACTGATCTGGGCTCACTGGGAGTCGGGCCAGGTATTAGGCGCACTGCCCGAAGCCTGTCGCCCATCCACCGCCGCTCAAGGTTATGCCGCACAAGCCCAGCTGCCCAACGTATCTGGCCGTGAAGTGCTGGGCTGGAAGATCGCCGCCACCAGCGCCAACGGGCAGGCCCATATCAATGTGGGTGGACCACTGGCCGGGCGATTGTTGTCAGGCCAGGTGTTTGACAGTGGCGCCACGGTGCCCTCGGCAGGCAACCGCATGCGCGTGGCCGAGCCGGAGTTCGCGTTTGTGATGGCCCAGGACCTGCCGCCGCAAAGCAAGCCCTATGCACAGCAGCACGTGATGGCTGCCGTGGCCAGCTTGCACCCGGCCATCGAGGTGCCCGACTCGCGACTGGACCCATTCACCGCCGCTGGCGAAGCGCAACTGCTGGCCGACAATGCCTGTGCCCGGCACTTTGTCCTGGGTCCGGCTGCGCCGGATGTCTGGCGCGAACTGGACTTGAGCACTTACCCGGTGCAAGCCCGCGTGGACCATGGCCACCGTTTGCGTTACACCCGCGACGGAACAGGCGGTAACGTGCTGGGCGACCCCCGCATCGCCCTGACCTGGTTGGCCAATCGGCTGTCCAGTTTGGACATCACCCTGCACAAAGGCCAAGTGGTGACCACAGGGACCTGTATGGTGCCACTGCAGTTGCAACCGGGTGACAGTGTCAGTGCCGATTTCGGACTGTTGGGCCGCGTACACATGATTTTTTCGGAGATTTGAGAGATGACCCAACCCCGTTTGGCCCTGATTGGCACTGGCGGCACCATCGCTGGCGCTGCCGGCGCCGCATCGGTCAGCACCGACTACCGTCCCGCCAGCCTGAGTCTGTCCGCCGTGGTCGACACGGTACCGGAGTTGCGCCAGCGCTATGACATCGAGGTCACTCAGCCGATGCAGCTGGCCAGTTACGATGTGCGGCCCGAGCATTGGCTCGCTCTGCACGCCGCTGTGATGCAGGCCGTGCACAACCCCGAAGTGGTGGGCGTGGTGGTCACTCACGGCACCGATACGCTGGAAGAAACCGCCACCTTTTTGCATTTGAGCGTGGACACCCATAAACCCATCGTCGTCGTGGGGGCCATGCGCCCGGCCACCGCCTATTCGGCCGACGGCCCGGCCAATTTGCTGGACGCTTGCAGTGTCGCCGCCTGCCCCGGTGCACAGGGGCGAGGCACACTGGTGGTCATGAATGGCCGCATCCATTCGGGCCTGTGGGTGGGCAAGCGCCATGTGAGCAGCGTGGAGGCCTTTGACAGCCCGCTGGCTGGCGCTGTGGGCGAGGTGGCCGACCAAGCAGTGCAGTGGTTCCGTGCTGCCGGGCGCGCACCCACTTTGGCTTGGCAAGCGCCTTCTGCCTGGAAAACACCTTCGGCGTGGCCGCGTGTGGACATTGCCGTGGCCTATGCAGGCGTGGACGAGACCGCCATCCGTGCCTTTGTGGCCGCTGGAGCGCAGGGCATTGTGCACGCCGGTCTGGGCAACGCCAACACGCCCACGGCCTTCCGCGCGTTCATCCAGTCCTTGCCCGCCCAGGGGGTGCTGGTGGCACGTTGTGCCCGCTTCATCACGGGCAGCGTGACACGGGCCAGTGTGTATGCCGATGCGCAGCATGGCATTTTGACGGCGGGCCCTCTGCCGCCGCACAAGGTGCGCATCGTCATGTTGCTGGGCCTGGCGCACGGCATGGATGGCCCCGCGATTCAGACCTGGATCGATCAGATTTTGTTGGCGGGCTGAACGCCCGATTCAACGGGCCCGCTGACTGAAGTAAAGCACCGTACCGCTGACACTGGCCATGACCATCAGGCCCACAAAGCCCGCACGGTAGGTGCCAAACAAACCCGACAAAGCCCCAAACATGGGGGGGCCCAACACGACGCCCAAAAAAGTGAAGGCCAGCGTTCCGCCGGTGGCCATGCTGGCCATGCCGGGCGGCGCTCGACGGGCTACTTCGGCCAAATAAACGCCATTCCAACCAATCGCCGAAGCACCAAAGCCCACCAAGATAGCGATCACCACGCCCTTTGGTGTTCCGTTGGTCAAAAACGCAGAGGACAAAGCCCCCAAGGCCATCATGCAGGCCAACAGCAGCAACATTCGCCGCGCACCCAGCCAACGGTCGGCCACGTAACCCCACACCACACGCCCCCCAATGCCGCCCAACTGGGTGACCGACAGCGCCAGGCCTGCGGCCACCAGACCGTAAGACAAATCGTCATGCAAAAAGGTGACCAAATAAGTGGTGAGGGACAACTGAACCATGGAAAACATGAACGAGCAGGACGCCATGGTCAGCAGCGCACGGTGCGCGAGCACCATGCGGATGGGCTCGATCCAACTGCCCCATCGGATACGCTGATCAGCTTGCCGGTCGCTGTCCAATTGGATCCTCAAGCGCTGCGACACCCCTGCGCACACCAGACACAATGCAGCCACCACCAGCATGCTCAACTGCCAATCAATGAGCAAGGCCAAAGGCGGCACGACCGCACCCGCCAGCATGCTGCCCAAAGGCACACCGGTCTGCTTGATGGAAAACACCAATGACATTTGCGCAGGGGGTGTGGTGCGGGCCAACAGGTGCGAACTGGCCGGGGTGATGGGGCCATAACCCAGACCAATGAATACCGCGCCCAAGACCATGGTCGGCAGCCAAGGCACGGCGCATAAGACCAATCCCACAGCGCACAACACGAGCCCCCATTGGCTCACCCGGATGGCCCCCATGCGGGCCACTGTGGCGCCGCCCATCAAACTGGCCACCATGGCGCCGGCATAGGTCACCGACACGTACAAACCCACCAGCGCTGGTGACACCTGCAGAGTCTGCGCCACCACCGGCGCAATGACCGGCAAGGTGAGCAAGGCCATGGCCACCATGGCTTGAATGACCAGTGTCAGCAACAAGGGCCACCAGCTTTGCATCATGAAATCTCCCAAAAAGGCGAGACGCAGATACCCTGGCCCCAGCGCAAAGACCCCGTCAGTTGGCCTTGACACCTGCCTTGATCAACAGACCGCCCAAAGTGTCGATCTCGTTTTTGAGGTGATTGCGCAAAGCTTCTGGACGCGCCTGGTCCACCGATACGGCCGAAATGCCCATGGCCTCGAGGCGCTGGCGGACTTCAGGATCGGTCACTGACTTTTGCAGGGCAGAGGTCAACTGGTCAAGCACAGGCTTGGGTGTTCCTTTGGGCGCATACAAGCCAAATGAAATGTTGATGTCAAAACCTTCCACGCCCGCATCGGTGATGGCGGGCACTTCAGGCAACTGGGGCAAACGGGCTTTGCCTGCTGAAGCATAGGCCTTGATCTTGCCGCCTTTGACCGAGGGCACTGTGCCCGAGGTCTGATCGCACAAAATGTCCACCTGACCGCCCATCAGGTCGTTCAAGGCAGGACCCGTGCCTTTGTAAGGGATTTCATTGAGTTTGACATTCAGGGCGTTCATCATCATGAGGCCACACAAATGAGAGGCCGAGCCCACACCGGCATGCGCCAAACTGACTTTGGGTCCGTTGGCTTTCACGTAAGCCACAAATTCGTTGAGGTTTCGCGCTGGAAAATCATTGCGGGTGACAATGACCATGGGACCACTGGTGGCGCGGCCAATCGGCTCAAAGTCGTCCACTGGGTGGTAGGGCAAGCCTTTGTACATAGCGACGTTGGTGGCATGGCTGACGTGGATCATCAGCAAGGTGTAGCCATCGGGCCTGGCCCGCGCCACTTTGGCTGTGCCAATGGAGCCTGAAGCCCCGGCGGTGTTGTCCACCACGATTTGCTGACCCAGGTGCTTTTGCATGGCCCCGGCAAATACGCGTGTGATGGTGTCACCCGGCCCGCCTGCCGCATAAGGCATGACCATGGTGATGGTGCGGTTGGGAAAGTCTTGTGCCGAAACATGCAAGGCAGTGGCGGCCAACACCATGGCCAAAGCGCTGCGAACAAAACGAAAAGTCATGGCTGTCTCCTTGGGTATATAAAAAGCAAGAATCAAATCAAACCAGCAAGCGCTGGCGAATTTCCAGAGGATCCATCACCTGCAGAGGCTCTTCGCCACCACCCGGAATGCCCACCTGGGTGGCGTTGAGCAACATGGACACCATCACGTAAGTTCCCGACAACACGGTGAGATCAACCACGGCTTGCTCACCGAAGGTGGTCAACGCCTCTTGCCACAAAGCATCGGGTACACGGTGGTTGAGCGACAACTGAACACAGTAGTCATACACCAGTCGTTCATCGGCTTGCATGGTGGCAGGCCTTCGGCATTGCTGCAAATCGCGCATCACCGCATCGGACAAGCCGGCTTTTCGAGCGATCCGTTCATGCGCCCACCACTCGTATTGCGCATTGGAGATTCGCGCCTGGATCAGAATGGCAAATTCGTTCAAACGCAGATTGACGGAAGTGCGAAAGCGCAGGTAATCCAGAAAATCAAATGCACGCCGGGCCATGTCAGGGCTGCGCAACAAGGCGTTGTAAGGCCCACCCAAAGCGGCACTGGAAACCTTGAGAATGTCATCGGCCAAGGGACGAACCTCGGGTGCAAGGGCCTCGTAGGTGATTTGCGCAAATCTCTCGGTCATGGCTGCAAGCAAAAAAATGAACGTTAACAACTCGCCAGCCATTGCACAGTCGCCCACATGACTGGTGAAGCACGCCCATTCCAAGCGGATTCGGCGACACTGAGACCTGTCACTTTTTTGGATTGAACATGCTGAAATTTTTCTTCAACGCTGCGCCTAACCCCATGAAGATCGCCTTGCTGCTGGAAGAGCTGGGCCTGCCCTTTGAGGCGGTGCCGGTGGACACACGCAAGGGCGAGCAATTTGCACCCGCATTCTTGAGAGTCAACCCCAACGCCAAAGTCCCCGCCATCATCGATGGCGAAGTGACCGTGTTCGACAGCAATGCCATCTTGTTGTACCTGGCCGACCGCGAACAGCAATTTGTCCCCGCCATGACGCAGGCCAAAGAGCGCGGCGCAGCACTGTCCTGGCTACTGTTCATGGCCAGCGGCATAGGTCCGTTTTCGGGACAGTCGGTGCACTTTCGCCATGCGGCCCCCGAGCCCAAAGAGTACGCACTGAACCGCTACGACTTTGAAGCACACCGCCACTGGACCGTACTGGAAAAGCACCTGGCGCAAAACACCTACATGCTGGGCGAGCACTACAGCATCGTGGACATGGCCCTGTGGGGCTGGGCGCGCCTGCTGCCCTTTGTGTTGGGCACGGGCGATGCCACCTGGGCCCAGTACCCCCACATCAAGCGCCTGCTCGATTTGGTCAACGCCCGTCCAGCGGCCCAACGCGCCGAAGCCTTCAAGGCGAAATACACATTCAAGACGGAGATGGATG
The DNA here is from genome assembly GCA_947463845.1 of Comamonadaceae bacterium. Taxonomy (GTDB): domain Bacteria; phylum Pseudomonadota; class Gammaproteobacteria; order Burkholderiales; family Burkholderiaceae_C; genus Limnohabitans_A. Next base: position 92 of record CANHUM010000028.1, on the reverse strand, counting down.
CCGAGGCCAAAAAGTTCATGTTTCCGCAAAATGAGCGTTTGAACCCTTCATAAAATGTCCGCATGAATTTAACGGGCGGATGGCATTGGCAT
>CANHUM010000027.1 GCA_947463845.1 Comamonadaceae bacterium | reverse complement strand
CAGCGGAGAAGTGCTCCACGCGTAGCTGGGCACGCCAATGCCAGCGTGAGGCAACGCCTTGGTGCCCATACGCACCTTCACGCCGGGTGCCAGACTGGCCTGGCTGCGGTAAATGCCGGGCACACCCAGCTGGGCCATCCACTGGCCCCAGGTGCTGTTGGCCAAGATCATGGCTTCGGCCACCATCAAATCGAGGGGCGCCCCGCGCTGACGGGTGGCAATGCGGACCGTCTCCTCGCCTGTGGGCGGGGTGTCGTTGCTCTCGCGCTCGAGTTTGAAACTGTAATCAGGACGGTTGAAGCTCTCAGGCTTGCCACGCACAACTTCGCGCCGTGCCTTGAGGGTTTGCGCCAGACGCCAGTAAAACGCCAGCGTGTCACGGCTGACCGGGACATCGGCATGGTCGCTCTGGTCTTCGCCTTCCAGCCATTCGCGGGTGATGCGGTCATCCAGCTGATCGTGGCGCAGGTTGACCAATATCGGCACGCGCTCCAGACGGGTGACAGCGCTTTGCACCTCCAGGGTGTCTTCGCTGAAGGTCACGTACAACGATACCGCCGGACAGTCGCGCCCCTCGGTCAAGGTATAGGCCTGGACCACGCTGTCGGGCAGCATGGTGATTTTGTAACCCGGCATGTAAACGGTGGACAGGCGGGCGCGGCCGAGCTGGTCAATCGGACTGCCGGGGCTCAAAGCCAGACCAGGTGCTGCAATGTGAATGCCTACGGTGACCGCGCCGGTGCCCAGGCCTTGCAGCGACAGGGCATCATCGATTTCGGTGGTGTGCGAGTCGTCAATGGAGAAAGCTTGTACCGGAGCCAGCGGCAAGTCGTCGGTGATGGCGGGCGCCTGCAATGCAGGAAAACCTGTGCCCTTGGGAAACAGGTCAAACAGAAAACGCTGCCAATGAAAATCCCAGGGTGAGGCAATGGCGCCTGCGTTTTTCAACAACGCCAATGGTGCGATCTGGCTGCTTTTGCTGGCTTCGACCACCGCCTTGTATTCGGGCGTGTTTTTGTCGGGGCGAAACAATATTTTGTAAAGTTGCTCGCGGATCGACTCCGGACAGCTGCCAGCGACAAGCTCGGCCGACCAGGCCTCAATCTGGGCCTGGATCTGCTTTTTCTTCTCGATGGCCAGCAAAGCCTGCTGGACGATTTCGGTCGGGGCTTTGCGAAAGCGCCCTTTCGCACCGCCTCGGCGGAAGTAATGCGGCGCTTCGTGCAAACGCAACAAGGCCGCCACTTGCTCGGTGTGGCTGGCACTGGCGCTGAAATATTCTTGCGCCAGATCGCCAAAGCCAAATTCTTCGTCCGGGGCAAATGCATAGGCCAGTTCCAACTCGATGGTCTGGCTCAAGGCGGCAGCATCTTGCAGCAAAACAGACGGCGCCGGTTTGTCGAACTTGAGCAACATGTGAGCGGATTTGACCTTGACCCGTTTGCCCGAGTCGAGTTCGACCTGCGCAGAGGCCTCGGCTTCAGACAGGATCCGACCGGCCATGAATTTGCCGGCATCTTCAAATAATACGTACATGCTCAGATTTTCCCATGCCACCCGACCGTTCGGCCCGTCGGGCTTCACGCCAGCTCAAGAAAATCAAGGATTTTCGGCAAGTGCTCGTCAAAATCGCTCAAAGCGTGGTCGCTGCCTTCAATCAGGTGCACTTGTCCGGCTTGGTGGCGGGCCAGCATCTCGCGCCAGTCGAGCACCTCATCGCCCTTGGCGATCAAGGCCAGTGTGGCGGGCCGGGTTGGCAAGGGCTGACTTTCAAGTTCAATCAGCTCCTGCACATAAGCCGCCTCAAAAAAGATGCTTTGCGCCGGATCCTGCCAAACCGGGTGCTCGCCGATGTAACGCGCCAGATCACGCGAAGGGTGGACTGCAGGGTTGATCAACACCGCAGGAACACCCCAATGTGCCGAGAGCCATGCGGCGTAAAAACCCCCGAGCGAAGATCCCATCACCGCCATCTGCCGACGTGGCCAGCTGGCGGTGCCCTGCAGCAACAACGCCATGGATTGCGCGGGCGAAGCAGGCAGTTGGGGGCACCACCAGATGACACTGGGGTGGCGGGCCTGCACCCGCTTGGCCATGGCTTGGGCTTTGGCCGACTGCGGCGACGACCTGAAGCCGTGCAGGTAAAGCAGGTGGGTGGTGGCCATGGGGCCTCAGATTTCGATTTTGGAGCCCAGCTCCACCACCGAGTTGGTGGGCAAGTTCAAAAAAGCGGCTGCGCCACTGGCGTTGTGGTGCATTTGTGCAAAGAGTTTTTCCCGCCAGGTGGCCATCCCGCCACCAATGGTGGGGATCACGATGTCGCGGGAGAGGAAATAGCTGGTCATCATGGGGTCGAGTGGCTCACCCTTGCCATCCATGTTGGCCAGCGCCGAGGGCAAGTCCGGGTTGTCCTTGAAACCGTAATTCACGATGACCTGCCAACAGTCGTGGCCCAAGGGCGTGACCGCTAAACGTTCGCCAGCGTCCATGCGCGGCACCTCATGGCTGCGCACCGTGACAAACAGGTTGCGCTGGTGCAGGACTTTGTTGTGCTTGAGGTTGTGTAACAAGGCATTGGGCACGTTGCCCGACTCCGCCGTCAAAAAGACGGCTGTGCCTTCTACCCGTGTTGGCGGAGAAATGAACACCGCCTCCAGGAAATCATTCAAACGCAGAGCATCCGAGCGCAATGAAGCGTTGAGCAAGCGCCGACCGTCGTGCCAAGTCAGCATGAGGGTGAACACCGCCGCCCCGATGAGCAAAGGGAACCAGCCACCCTCGAACAACTTGAACATGTTGGAGGCCCAAAACGCCAAGTCAACGACAAAGAAAAAGCCTGTCGCTCCGATGCACAACGCCAAGGGCAGTTTCCAGGCGTAGCGGATCACAAAGAAGGTGAGCACCGTGGTGATCAACATGTCGGTGCACACTGCAATGCCGTAGGCTGCCGCCAGGTTACTCGAGGACTTGAACATGACCACCGCGAGAACGATGGCCACAAACAAGCCCCAGTTCACAAAAGGCATGTAGATCTGACCCGTATCGGTCTCGCTGGTGTGCAAAACTTGCAGGCGCGGCAGATAACCCAGTTGAATCACCTGTTTGGTGACACTGAAAGCACCTGAGATGAGCGCCTGGGAGGCAATCACAGTGGCCATGGTGGCCAATCCCACCATGGGCAGCAAAGCCCAATCGGGGGCCATCATGTAAAAGGGATTTTTCACCGCTTCGGGTTCGGACAACAACAAGGCCCCTTGGCCGAAATAATTCAGCGTCAGACATGGCATCACCACCGAGAACCAGGCCAAACGAATCGGCTTCTTGCCAAAGTGACCCATGTCGGCATACAGCGCTTCGGCTCCGGTCACGCACAACACCACTGCGCCCAAAATGATGAACGTGGTGCCAGGGTTGTGCCACATGAAGCCCAAGGCATAGTGCGGACTGACGGCCAAGAGTATTTCAGGCCGCTGGACAATGTGCAGTAAACCCAAAGCGGCAATGGCCAAGAACCAGACCAAGGTGATCGGGCCAAAGAACTTGCCAATGCCAGCCGTGCCGCGCTTTTGCACCCAGAACAGCGCCAACAGGATGACCAATGTGAGCGGAATCACCGCTTTTTTGAAATTGGGGGAGATCACCTCCAGGCCTTCCACCGCAGACAACACCGAGATGGCCGGGGTGATCACGCCATCACCATAGAAAAGACAGGTGCCAAAGATTCCCACCAGCAGCAGTACTTTGCGCAGTTGCGGGCGGTCTTTGACAGACTGCGAGGCCAGCGCCAGCATGGCCACCAGCCCGCCCTCACCATGGTTGTCAGCCCTGAGCACCAGAACCACGTATTTGACCGACACGATGGTCGTCAGCGTCCAGAAAAAGATAGAAAGGATGCCGTAGACGTTGTCTGGCGTGAAAGGCACGTGGCCGGAGCCAAAGACCTCTTTCATGGCGTACAGCACGCTGGTGCCGATGTCGCCATAAACCACGCCAATGGCGCCCAAGGTCAGGGCGGCGAGAGAGGATTTTGAGGATGACACAAGAAACAGCCCGATGAAGTCGAGCTTGAAAACCACAAGCTGGCTATTGTGCGCCTGAGCTGCTCAACTGTCATGGCGGATTCGATCAAAATGTTGCGGTGCAGCAACTTTATCGACGCTAGACGGACGTTTCAGTCGTACACCTCGGCCTCAGGATCGGTGGCTTCCAATTCGTAGCTGGCTGCCAGCATGGCCAAGCGCCCAATCACGCCGTACATGTAAAAGCGGTTGGGCACGCTGGCGCCGGGTTTGACACCCGGCTGAGGCAGGTGCGGGGTCTCGGCAAAGGCCAGGGGCACAAAGCTCGCCCCGGGGGCGTTCAGATTCTCGTCCACGCCGCGCTCGGCATGCACCCGGTAAAAACCACCCACCACATAACGGTCCATCATGTAGACAACCGGCTCGGCCACGGCATCGTTGATGCGCTCGTTGGTGAGTACGCCTTCCTGAATGATCACGTCGTTGACAGTCTGACCATCCTTGATGACGTTCATTTTGTTGCGGGTCTTGCGGTTAAGGGCGTCCAGGTCGGCCACATCGCGTACCGTCATGATGCCCATGCCATAAGTGCCGTTATCGGCCTTGACCACCACAAACGGCTTTTCGTTGATGCCGTATTCCTTGTACTTGCGCTTGATCTTGGTCAACAAGGCATCCACGTTGCTGCGCAAACATTCCATGCCGGTGCCTTCGGCAAAGTTGACATCACCGCACTGGCTGTACATGGGATTGATCAGCCACGGATCGATGCCCAGCAGTTTGCCAAAGCGCTTGGCCACTTCTTCGTAACTTTGAAAATGCTTGGTCTTGCGGCGGACACTCCAACCCGCATGCAGGGGTGGCAGCAAAAACTGCTCATGCAACTCTTCCAGGATACCCGGGGCTCCGGCCGACAGGTCGTTGTTGAGCAAAATGGTGCAGGGGTCAAAGTCCTTGAGGCCCAGGCGGTGTTGGCTGCGCACCACCGGCTCCAGGGTCACGCTCTCACCATTGGGCAAATCAATGACTGTGGTTTCCTTGATCTCCGGGTTGATGGAGCCCAAACGCACGTTCAGACCCGCCATGTGGAAGATGCGCTGCAGCTGCGCCACATTGGCCAGGTAAAAGGTGTTGCGGGTATGGTTCTCGGGAATGATCAGCAGGTTTTTGGCTTCAGGGCAAATTTTTTCAATGGCCGCCTGCGCTGCTTGCACCGCCAATGGCAACATTTCGGGTGTGAGGTTATTCCAGCCACCAGGGTAAAGATTGGTGTCCACCGGGGCCAACTTGAAGCCCGCATTACGGATGTCCACCGAGGTATAGAAAGGCGGCGTGTGTTCCATCCACTCCAGACGAAACCAACGCTCGATGGCGGGCATGGAATCCAGGATGCGCTGCTCCAGCTCATTGATAGGACCAGTCAAGGCGGTGACGAGGTGTGGGACCATGGGCAACCTTTAGGAGGCAGTGAGAAACAAAAACAAGGCCATCATGTGGGTGCAAAGTGCAGTTTGACAAGCGCGCCCCCCACCGACAACAGCCCTGGTCGGAAGGCCTGTTCGGCCAACGCACAGACACAAGCGGTCAGCCACGCACTTCGCCTTCACCCAGCACCACGTACTTGAGCGAGGTCAGACCTTCGATGCCGACAGGCCCCCGGGCATGGAACTTGTCGGTGCTGATGCCGATTTCGGCACCCAGCCCGTACTCGAAGCCATCGGCAAAGCGGGTGCTGGTGTTCACCATCACGCTGGCCGAGTCCACCTCGCGCAAAAAGCGTTGGGCGTGCACATGGTCGCGCGTCAGGATGGCGTCGGTGTGGTGACTGCTGTACTGGTTGATGTGGGCAATCGCCTCATCCACCCCATCCACCACCTTGATGCTGATGATCGGCGCCAGATATTCCTCAAACCAGTCCTGCTCGGTGGCGTCCTTGAGCACAGCCCCGGTCACCTGGCTCAGGATAGCCTTGGCCTTGGGGCAGCAACGCATCTCCACGTGTTTGGCGGCATACACAGCACCGATTTTGGGCAGAAACTCGTCCGCCACACCGCTGGCCACCAGCAAGCTCTCGCTGGCGTTGCAGGGACTGTACTTTTGGGTCTTGGCGTTGTCAGCCACCTTCACGGCCATCTCAATGTCGCAGGGGTCATCGACGTAGGTATGGCAATTGCCGTCCAGGTGCTTGATGACAGGCACCTTGGCCTCGGCACTGATGCGCTCAATCAGGCCCTTGCCGCCTCGCGGAATGACCACATCCACAAACTGGGGCATGGTGATGAGTTGGCCCACAGCGGCACGGTCTGTGGTTTGCACCAGTTGCACCGCTTCAATCGGGAGGCCACTGTCGGCCAGGGCTTGCTGCACCAGTCGAGTCAAGGCTTTGTTCGACTCAATGGCCTCAGAGCCACCACGCAAAATGCAGGCATTGCCGCTTTTGATGGACAGGCTGGCCGCTTCAATGGTCACATTGGGGCGACTCTCGAAAATCATGCCAAACACACCAATCGGCACACGCATCTGCCCCACCCGAATGCCGCTGGGCACCTGCTTGAGACCGATGATCTCGCCAATCACGTCGGGCATGGCGGCCAGTTGCTCGCAGCCCTGGGCGCAGGTTTCCAAAACTTGAGGGCTGAGTTTGAGGCGATCCACCATCGGCTCGGCCAGGCCAGCGGCGCGGGCACGCTCCAGGTCTTTGGCATTGTCCAGCTGCAAGGCTTGGGTGTTCGCGCGCAACAATGCAGCCAAATGGCGCAAAGCCCTGTTCTTGGCCGTCGCCGAAGCACGCGCCATGGCGGCCGAAGCTTGCTTGGCCTGCTGGCCCAGGGCCTGCATGTGTTCAACAGTGTTCAGTTCGTTCATGTGGACATTTTCGCAGATGGCCAAGGCCCTCAACGTACCGCGCAAAAACGCGTCATACGCAAGGCCAAACGATGCAGGGCTTGCCAGGGATCGGTGGGCCAGTCGGGTACTTTCAGGCCTTTGACGATCCCATCCACTTGGTGGGCCGCTTGCAGCAGGCCATGAAGGCGGACTTCGGTCATGCGGGGCAGCACGCGCTCAAACAAACGCTCACGCGGACCCCAGACGCGCTGTTCGCGCAGGGCCATGGGCAGAGGTCTGCCGGCTGACATGGCATCTTTCACACGGTTCAAGGCGCGGACATCTTCAGCCAGGGTGTAGTGCACCAGCACAGCGGCCTCGCCTTCAGCCTGCAGGCCATCCAACATGCGCTGGACACGGGCCACCTGGCCCGACAACACAGCCTCCGACAGCTTGAACACATCGTAACGAGCCACATTGACCACCGCCGCCTCGACCTGCGCCTGACTGAGCTCACCGGGCGGATACAACAAGCCCAGCTTCTGGATTTCCTGGTGTGCAGCCAGCAAGTTGCCTTCGACCCGATCGGCAAAAAACTGCAAGGTACGCTGGCCTTCTTCGCCAGTGGCCACACTTTGACCCTGGTTTTTCAGGCGCTGGGCGATCCATTGGGGCAAGGCACTGCGCTCGACGGGATCGATCTGGACAGAAACCCCGAAGTTCTCCAACGCACCAAACCAGGCACCTTTGCGGGTGGAGGCATCCAGTCGCGGCAGGCTAACCAGGGTCAGCGTGCTGTCATTGTCCTGGGTGGAAGCGGCCAACTGCTGTAAGGCGACACTGCCGTCTTTGCCTGGCTTGCCAGAAGGGATGCGCACTTCCACGACTTGTTTGTCGGCAAACAAGCTGAGCGAGCCCCCAGCAGCCAGCACTTCGCTCCAGTCGAAATGCGCACCCGACACGGTGTGCACACTGCGTTCCGTATAGCCTTGGGTACGGGCGGTTGAGCGGATGGCGTCAGCCGCTTCTTGCTGCATCAGCGGCTCATCGCCGTGTAAAACATAAAGGCTGCGCAAACCTTTTTGCAGGTGCGCGGACAGCTGGGAAAAGGCCAGTTGCATCTCGGCTTCAGGGCTTGGCCGGGGAGAAGGTCGCTGCTTTGTTTGGCGGTTTCACCATCGCCAAACGCCGCATGATCTGCTGAACGATATCGGTTTGCATGTCGCGGTACATCATCGCCTGCTCAATTTCCTTGGACAAGGCCGCGGTTTCAGTGAAGCTCAGATCGCGCTGCTGAGCCAACTCCACCGCATCGATCCATGTCACCCCATCGGGTGTTCGCAAACGAAACCGGACACGCAAACGCAATTGCAATTCACGGACCTGCCCCAAGGCATTGATACCCACCACCACTTGCTGACGCTCTTCGCCCAGAATATCCAAAATGGCATCGGCCTTGAGCATTTGCGAAGGGTCACTCCACACCTCGATGCGTCCAGTGCCCAGCAAATTCCGGCGCAACTCCACGCCCAAGGGTGAAGTGATCGCGAAATTGGCATACAGCGTCTTGAAGGGGTAATCCCCCACAGCCCGCAGCTGAAAGCCACATGCCGACAAGCCCGCGGCCACAGGCATCGAAAACGCGCTCCACAACAGACGACGGCGTGGTGTGTTCATCAACAAATGGCTTCAGACCACCACGTTGACCAGACGGCCCGGCACCACAATGACCTTCTTGGGCGCTGCACCTGCGGCCTGCTTGACAAAGGCTTCGTTGGCCAAGGCAGCCGCTTCGATCTGGGCCTTGTCGGCGCTGGCAGGCACCAAGATGGACCCACGCAGCTTGCCATTGATCTGCAGCATCAGCTCGATCTGGTCGCGTTCCAGAGCTGACTCGTCGACAGTGGGCCAAGGCGCGTCGAGCAACTCGCCTGCAGCTTTGGCAAAACCCAGTTGCTGCCAGACTTCGTCGGTGATGTGCGGGCAAGCGGGGTAGAGCATGCGCATCAAAAGCGAGACGCCTTCGCACAGGGCAGCGGTGTCGCCAGGGCTGCCATCGGGCTTGAAGTCTTCCAAGGCGTTCAGCAACTTCATGCAACCGGACACCACCGTGTTGTATTGCATGCGCTCATAGTCGTAACCCACTTGCTTGAGCACCAAATGCATTTCTCGGCGCAAGGCTTTGGCGGCATTGCCCAAAGCGGCCTGGCTCAGGTCTTGGCTGGTCGCCGAGCGCAGCAGTTCGTGGTGCTTGAAGGCAAAGTTCCAAACCCGACGCAAGAAACGGTAGCTGCCTTCCACGGCCGAGTCGTTCCACTCGAGCGTCACCTCGGGCGGTGCCGTGAACATGGTGTACAGACGGGCGGTGTCAGCACCGTATTTTTCGATCAGGTCTTGCGGGTCCACGCCGTTGTTCTTGGACTTGGACATGGTGCCCACGCCTTCGTAGTCGATGGCGGTGCCCACAGGCAGACGACCATCACCACTGTCGGCTTCGTTTTTGAGCTTAGCGCCAATGACCTTGCCGGTCTCGTCCAGCACGTGTTCGACGTCATGCGGCCAGAAATAGTCCTTGCCGCCCTTGGCGGTCCGGCGCGAGTAAATATGGTTGAGTACCATGCCCTGCGTGAGCAATTTGCTGAATGGCTCGTCCACTTTCACCAGGCCCAGGTCGCGCATGACCTTGGTCCAAAAACGTGCGTACAAGAGGTGCAGGATCGCGTGTTCGATGCCACCGATGTACTGGTCCATGCCGCTGCCGCCAGTGGCATGGTTGGGGTCCCGCATCCAGTAATCCGCACCCTCGGCGACCATCTTTTCGGAGTTGGTCGGGTCGCAATAGCGCATGAAGTACCAGGACGAATCCACAAAGGTGTCCATGGTGTCGGTCTCGCGGCGGGCAGGCTTGCCGCACACCGGGCAGTTCACGCCCGCATGGAAGCCCTCGTGCTTGTGCAGCGGGTTGCCTGAGCCATCAGGAATGCAATCCTGCGGCAGCACCACAGGCAGGTCTTTTTCAGGCACGGGCACAGCACCGTGCTCCTTGCAATGGATGATGGGGATCGGGGTGCCCCAGTAACGCTGGCGGCTCACGCCCCAGTCACGCAAACGCCAAGTGGTCTTTTTCTCGCCCAAGCCCTTGGCGGCGAGCAACTCAGCCACTTTGTTGACAGCGGCTTTCTGATTCAGGCCATCAAGTTCACCAGAGTTGACGCAAGTGCAGCTTTGCTTGTCGCCGTACCACTCTTGCCATGCCTTGGCATCGAAAGCCTGGTCTTTCACCGACACCACTTGCTGGATAGGCAAATCGTATTTCAGTGCAAATGCGAAATCCCGTTCGTCGTGTGCAGGCACGCCCATCACGGCACCATCGCCATAGCTCATGAGCACGTAATTGCCCACCCACACCTCGATCTGCGCCCCCGTGAGCGGGTGCGTCACGAAAAGGCCTGTGGGCATGCCCTTCTTTTCTTGAGTGGCCATTTCGGCTTCGGTCGTGCCACCGGTTTTGCACTCTTCGAGGAATGCAGCGAGCTTGGGACTGCTGGCCGCCGCGTGCAACGCCAGCGGGTGCTCGGCCGCCACAGCACAAAACGTCACGCCCATGATGGTGTCGGCGCGGGTGGTGAAGACGTACATCTTGCCGTCGCCAATCAAAGCACCCGAGCTATCGCGGATGTCATGCGGAAAAGCAAAGCGCACACCCTCAGATTTGCCAATCCAGTTTTCCTGCATCAGGCGCACTTTGTCGGGCCAGCCGTTGAGCGTGGCCTTGTCATTGCCGATCTGAACATGGTCAAGCAGCTCTTGTGCGTATGCGGTGATGTTCAGGTAATAGCCGGGGATCTCGCGCTTTTCAACCGGCGCGCCTGTGCGCCAGCCTTTCCCGTCGATCACTTGTTCGTTGGCCAACACGGTCTGGTCCACCGGGTCCCAGTTCACAACCTGGGTCTTGCGGTAGGCGATGCCTTTTTCCAGCATCTTCAAGAACAGCCACTGGTTCCACTTGTAATAAGTCGGGTCGCAGGTGGCGACTTCGCGCGACCAGTCGATGGCCAGGCCCATGGCTTGCATCTGCTTTTTCATGTACGCGATGTTCTCGTACGTCCATTTGGCCGGGGGCACGCCGTTTTTCAACGCAGCATTTTCGGCGGGCAGGCCAAACGCGTCCCAGCCCATGGGCATCAAGACGTTGAAGCCCTTCATGCGCAGGCTGCGCGTGAGCATGTCGTTGATGGTGTAGTTGCGCACATGGCCCATGTGCAGCTTGCCGCT
>CANHUM010000026.1 GCA_947463845.1 Comamonadaceae bacterium | reverse complement strand
TCACCTCATTCCAGATGGCGGCCTTGGAAAGGGCCCACTCGACCCGATCGTCCATGTCAGAGCGGCTCAGGTTTTCATAAAGGCGCACACCAAAGGCAATGTTGTCGTAAATGGACATGGGAAACGGTGTGGGCTTTTGGAACACCATGCCGACCTGCGCACGCAACAGGTTCAAATCCTGTTTCTTGTCCAGAATGTTGGTGCCATATAGGCTGATTTCACCCTCTGCACGCTGGCCTGGGTACAAGCTGTACATGCGGTTGAGTGTGCGCAACAGGGTCGATTTGCCACAACCCGAAGGACCGATGAACGCCGTCACCTTGTTTTCGGCGATGTTGAGGTTGACGTCTTTGAGGCCCTTGAAAGTGCCGTAATAAAAACTCAGATTGCGAATTTCAATCGCATTCTTGATGGGCGTTTGGGATGTATTGGGCATTTTTGATACCTTGTCTTTCAATCAAGCTTTGACTTTTTCGCGGAAGAACACGCGGGCCAGGATGTTCAAGGCCAACACGGCCAATGTGATCAGCAGCGCACCGCCCCAAGCCAACTGGATCCAGTTCTCGTAAGGGCTCATGGCAAACTGGAAAATCACTACAGGGAGATTAGCCATGGGCGCTTCCATGTTGGTGCTGTAGAACTGGTTGTTCAGTGCCGTGAACAGCAAGGGGGCGGTTTCACCACTGATGCGGGCCACCGCCAGCAACAAGCCCGTGATGACGCCACTCTTGGCTGCACGCAATGTCACCATCGTGGAGACCTTCCAGCGTGGTGCCCCCAAGGCAAATGCAGCCTCACGCAAGCTGCCGGGCACCAGGCGCAGCATGTTTTCGGTGGTGCGCATGACCACAGGGATGGCAATCAGCGACAGCGCCAGACTGCCTGCATAACCCGAAAAATTGCCCACCGTGGCCACAGCAATCGCATACACGAACAAACCCAAGACAATGGAGGGGGCTGACAACATGATGTCGGTCACAAAACGTGTGAACTCTGCCGTCTTGCTGGTGTCGCCGTACTCGGTCAGGTAAATGCCCGCCAGGATGCCAATGGGCGTGGACACCGCCACAGCCAAGCCCACGATCATCAAGCTGCCCACGATGGCGTTGCGCAAACCACCACCTTCGGAGCCGGGCGCTGGCGTGTCATTGGTGAACAGCGTCAGCTCCAAAGCCGCCAAGCCGTTGGAGAACAGCACGAACAAAATCCAGAACAAGGCGATCAAACCCAGGCTCATGGCGATCATGGACATCGTCAAGCCAATCAGGTTGGTGCGCTTGCGCTTGCGATAAAGAGGTGAGGGTTGCATCATCATGGTCGGGGTCGATTCAGTGAAATGGAGGGTTCATGGCCAAGGTCGTGGCACATCAACTGCCTTTGGCCTTTTCGGTACGAACGATCAGCCACTTGGCCAAGGCCAACACCACGAAAGTGATGCAGAACAACATGAAGCCCAGCGCAAACAAGGTGTTGAAATGCAGGCCTTCGGCCTCGCCAAATTCATTGGCCAACACAGATGCAATCGATGTACCCGGAGAAAACAGGGTTGTGGGCATGCGGTTGGCGTTACCGATCACAAAAGTCACTGCCATGGTCTCGCCCAGGGCGCGACCTAAACCCAGCATGATGCCCCCAATCACGCCCGTCTGGGTGTAAGGCAAAACAACTTTGCGCACCACTTCCCAGGTGGTGCAGCCCAAACCATAAGCCGACTCGCGCAGGATAGGCGGCGTAATTTCAAACACATCGCGCATCACAGCAGCCACAAAGGGCAGCACCATAAAAGCCAGGATGATGCCTGCCGCCATGATGCCCAAACCGTTCGTAGCGCCGCCAAACAACCAACCCACCATGGGCATGCCACCCAACACCGACTGCAGTGGCACTTGCAAATAATCAGCGTAAACAGGCGCAAAAACAAACAAACCAAACATGCCGTAAATGATGGAAGGCACGGCTGCCAACAATTCAACGGCCGTACCCAAAGGGCGGCGCAGCCAGACTGGGCAAGTCTCGGTGAGGAAAACCGCAATGCCGAACGCGAGTGGCACTGCCAGCAACATGGCCATGCCCGCACTCAAAACCGTGCCAACGATGGAAATCGCAGCACCAAATTCCTGGTTAATGATGTCCCACTCGACATACCACAAGAAGTGGGCACCAAACTTGGCAAAGGTGGGCCAAGCGTTGATGAAAAGAGAGACGATGATACCGACCAACGCGATCAAGACCAGCAATGAAAACGACTGTGTGGTGCGGTGAAAAACAACGTCTTGCAAGTGCTGCCGTTTGGCGATCGCTGCCATGTTGACGCTTTGCATACCGTCATCTGATGAGGTCGGTGATTGGGAGGTATTCATGGTCTCAACAGCAAACAAACAAATTGAACAGAAGGAAAAACAAACCACCGACACTCATCAGGAGAGTCGGTGGTCTTGGGTCGAATCATTCAACCCCACACATCATCACATGGTGTTGATCTGGTTCCAGACGCGCTGACGGATCTGATTGGTCAAGGCGTCGGGCAGGGGTACGTACTCCAATTCCAGCGCCATCTTTTTGCCATTCTTGAAAGACCAGTCAAAGAACTTCAGAACTTCGGCAGACTGGGCTTTGTCGACGGGTGTTTTGTACATCAAGATGAACGAGGCCGTGGTCACTGGGTAGGACTTGGCGCCAGGCTGGTCCACGATGGACAAGCCCATGCCAGGCACGCTGAACCAGTCAGCACCAGCAGCCGCAGCAGCGAAGGTCTCATCGTCAGGCATCACAAAGTTGCCGGCCTTGTTTTGCAGGGCCATGACCGCAATGTTGTTGCGCTTGGCATAGGCGTATTCGACATAACCAATGCTGCCCTTGGTGCGGGTAACGTTCGCGGCTACACCTTCGTTGCCCTTGCCGCCAACCGAGGTAGGTGCTGGCCATTTGACTGCTGCGCCCTTACCCACGGTGTCTGCCCATTCTTTGCTGACGGTGGACAGGTAATCTGTCCAGTTGAAGGTGGTACCCGAACCGTCCGCGCGGTGCACCACGGTGATGGCGGTGTCAGGCAGGCGCTTGCCAGGGTTCAAAGCGGCCAGCTTGGGGTCGTTCCACTTGCTGATTTTGCCCATGAACATTTCGGCCAGTACAGGGCCTGTCACACGCAGCTCACCTTTGCCGAAACCGTCCAGGTTGAAGACTGGCACGGTGCCGCCAATGATGGCGGGGAATTGGACCATGCCGTCCTTGTCCAGGTCAGCACCAGACAGAGGCGCGTCTGTCGCACCAAAAGCCACGGTCTTGGCGCGGATCTGGCGGATGCCGCCGGAAGAACCGATGGACTGATAGTTCAGACCCACACCGGTTTCCTTTTTGTAAGCTTCTGCCCACTTGGCATAAATTGGGAAGGGGAAAGTAGCGCCGGCGCCAGTGATGTCGGCCGCCCAGCTGGTGGCCGCAATGGCGCTCAGGCCAATGGCTGCCACAAAAGATTTCATTTTCAACATATCAACTCCTGGTTCAGGGTGTAAATCAAATTCGCCTCAGATCTGCTTGAGGACTGACTGAACTTTATCGGTCGATTGTGACAACTGTGTGTCAAAACGCTCATTCTAAAGTCGGTTTTGAGTTTTTTTCGAAATCAGTCTCCCCCTGCGCGCTACTGCCATGAAATTCAGAATCGTCATTTCCTTGTCACAAAACCATGTCAAAGTTCAGTGATTAATATTTCCAGAACTATTGAAAGGTATGCCATGAAAGTCGGCATCAACGGTATGGGCCGCATCGGCCGTTTGGCCTTGCGTGCGGCCATGGGCGCTGCAGAGCGTCCCTCGGACGACCCCCGCGCAGGCAACCGCCTGGAGGTGGTGCACCTGAATGAACTCAAGGGCGGCGCAGCGGCCACCGCACATTTACTGGCGTTTGACAGCGTGCAGGGCAAGTGGCGCGAGCAAATTGAAGCGGAAGGCGACAGTCAGATCCGCATCGGTGACCGCACCCTGGGCTTTTCATCGCACGCCAACCCCGCCGACATTCCATGGGGAGACATGGGTGTGGACTTGGTGCTGGAGTGCACAGGCAAGTTCTTGACACCCGAAACCATTCAGGGCCACCTGGACCGAGGTGCCAAGCGCGTCATCGTGGCCGCGCCCGTGAAAGTGGGCGATGTGCTCAACATCGTGGTGGGCATCAACCACACACTGTACAACCCGGCCAAAGACCGCATCGTCACGGCCGCATCCTGCACCACCAACTGCCTGGCCCCGGTGGTCAAAGTGGTGCACGAAGCCATTGGCATCAAGCACGGCCAGATCACCACCATCCATGACCCGACCAACACCAACCTGGTGGTGGATGCACCGCACAAGGACCTGCGCCGCGCCCGCAGCGCCATGATGAGCCTGGCCCCCACCACCACCGGCAGTGCCACAGCGATTGCCCTGATTTACCCCGAACTCAAAGGCAAGCTCAACGGTCACGCCGTGCGCGCCCCGGTGCTCAACGCTTCGCTGACCGATTGCGTGTTCGAGATGAAGCGCGACACCAGCGCCGAAGAAGTCAACGCCTTGTTTGCTGCTGCGGCCCAAGGCCCCTTGGCCGGCATTTTGGGTTATGAGCCCCGCCCATTGGTGAGCGTGGATTACGCCCGAGACACGCGCAGCGCCATTGTGGACGGCTTGTCTACCCTGGTGACGGATGGCACGCTGCTCAAGGTCTATGCCTGGTACGACAACGAGATGGGCTACGCCTGCCGCATGGTCGATTTGGCTTGCCACATGCAGGAAGTCGGCATCTGAGATGAACGCCGCAGAACGACACTACGGCATCGTCACCGCTGCGTATTGGGGCTTCACCCTGACCGATGGCGCTTTGCGCATGTTGGTGCTGCTGCACTTTTACAAGCTGGGTTACTCGCCGTTCACGCTGGCCTTTTTGTTTTTGCTTTACGAAGCGGCAGGCGTGCTGGCCAACCTGATGGGCGGCTGGCTGGCCACGCGATATGGCATTGCCCGCATGCTCACCGTGGGCCTGGTCACGCAGATCATCGGTTTTGGTTTGCTCTCAGCCCTGCAACCCGGATGGACAGCGGCCATGTCGGTGGCCTGGGTGGTGTTGGCACAAGGGGTGTGCGGCGTCGCCAAAGACCTGACCAAAACCGCCAGCAAATCGGCCATCAAGATCACACAGGCGCAAGCCAAAGACACGGGCAACGGCCAGTTGTTCAAATGGGTGGCCTGGTTCACTGGCAGCAAAAATGCCATGAAGGGCTTTGGCTTTTTTCTGGGAGGTTTGCTGCTGGAGACACTGGGTTTTCAGGGCTCGCTGTGGGCCATGTCGGGTCTTCTGGCTTTGGTTTTGTTGGGCGTGGTGACAGGCTTGCCGCCCATGATGGGCAAGAGCAAAGCATCTGGATCGGCCAAAGAGCTGTTTGCCAAGAACCAGGGCATCAACGCCCTGGCTGCCGCCCGCGTGGCTTTATTTGGGGCGCGTGACGTCTGGTTTGTGGTGGGTGTGCCGGTGTTTTTGTACTCGGTGGGCTGGACCTTCACCATGGTCGGCGGCTTTTTGGCGGCGTGGACCATTGGCTATGGCCTGGTGCAAGCGCTGGCCCCGCAACTGGTTCGCCGCAGTGACGATGGCTTAAGCCGCGAAGTGCCTGCAGCGCGTTGGTGGTCGGCGTTGCTCACCCTCATTCCGCTGGGCATGGCAGCGGCCGTTTGGCTGCAAGCGCCGCAACTGCCTTGGTGGGTGGTGGGGGGCCTTGCGCTGTTCGGCTTCGCATTTGCCATCAACTCCTCGGTGCACAGTTATTTGGTGCTGGCCTACGCAGGCTCAGAAAAAGCGGCCGAAGACGTGGGCTTTTATTACGCGGCCAATGCGCTGGGCCGCTTCATGGGCACGCTGCTCTCGGGCTTGCTGTACCAGTGGGGCGGCTTGCTGTATGCCCTGCTGGGCTCGGCATTGATGCTGCTGCTGTGCTGGCTGGCCACCCTGCGTTTGCCCATGGTTCCAGCCAATCCAACCTGCATGTCGGAGACCCGGTCATGAATCCCGTTTCACTCTTCAGCGTCATGGACGAAGAAGTGGCCGTCAAGGCCTTGGCGGCCCTGGCGCAGACATCGCGCCTGAAGGTTTTCCGGGCCATTGTGGGCACAGGCCCCGAGGGCATTCAACCGGGTCAGCTGTCGGTAGCGCTGGACATCCCAGCCAATACGCTGTCTTTTCATCTCAAGGAATTGCACCATGCGGCCTTGGTCAGTGTGCAGCGTGAGGGGCGTTTCTTGCGCTACCGCGCTGACCTGGGCGCCATGCAAAGCCTGATGGACTTCTTGACCGCCCACTGCTGCCAGGGTGTGCCTTGCGGCGATGCACTGAATCTGTCCTGCGAAACCGGCAACTGCTGATTTTCATCCTTCCATCAGATAATCTACACATTCTCCTGTAGTCGACCGTTTTCACGCATGCAAACCCGAACCCTTTTTGCGGCCATTGACCTGGGCTCCAACAGCTTTCGGCTGGAAATCGGGCAGATGGACCTGGGACAACTGCGCCGTGTGGAATACATCAAGGAAACCGTTCGGCAGGGCAATGGGTTGGATGCGGATCGCAACCTGACGATGGAAGCCATGGAACGCGGCTGGGAGTGCCTCGCACGTTTTGGTGAGCGCATTGCGGGTTTCAAACCCAGCCAGGTGCGTGCAGTGGCCACACAAACCCTGCGCGAAGCCCGCAACCGCGAAGTTTTCCTCGCCAAAGCCAAAGAGATTCTGGGGTTTCCCATCGAAGTGATCGCCGGTAGGGAAGAAGCACGTCTGATTTACCTGGGTGTGTCGCACCTTTTGCCGCAATCGGATGAACGGCGCTTGGTGGTGGACATTGGCGGGCGCTCCACAGAGATGATTTTGGGACAGCACGAGCGCGCCAGCACCCTGGAGTCTTACCGCGTCGGCAGTGTGGCTTGGTCCATGAAACATTTCCCCGATGGCTTGTGGACGGCTTCTGCGTTCAAGTCCGCAGAAATAGCCGCCAAAGCGGTGCTCGACGAAGCGCAAGTGTTGTTCAGCCGTGACCAATGGGACCGGTGCTATGGTTCTTCGGGCACGGTGGGCGCCGTGGCCGATGTGCTCACCCTGGCCGGCTGGCCTGAAGGCCGCATCACGCGAGAGGGCTTGGCCTGGCTCAAGGAACGCTTGCTCAAGGCTCAAAAAATCGACAACTTGCGGCTAGAAGGTATCAAGGAAGACCGCAGACCCGTCATCGGGGGTGGCCTGGCCGTGCTGCAAGCGGTGTTTGACCTGCTGCAAATCAACGAAATGCACGCTGCGCAAGGGGCCCTGCGGCACGGCGCTTTGTACGATCTGATTGACCGCGACAGCACGCACGATGTGCGCTCCTCGATGGTGGACTGGCTGGCCCAACGCTTTGGTACCGACAAACTGCAGGCAGAACGTGTTTCCAAAACCGCTCAGACCTTGTTGGCCTCTTTGGCTTCTGAACCAGAGGCTGAGTGGAGCGCTGATCGCCAACGTCTTTCCAAGAAATTGCATTGGGCCTGCCAGTTGCACGAAGTGGGCATGCGCATCTCGCACAGCGATTACCACAAGCATGGCGCGTACATTCTGGACAACACCGACTTGCCTGGATTTACCCTTGACGAATTGCATCGCCTGAGTCAGCTGGTCCTGGGGCATCGGGGCAAGTTGCGCAAACTCGAATCGGAGCTGGAGGACAGCACTTTTGTACAACAACTGATGGCCTTGCGCCTGGCTGTCATTCTTTGCCACGCTCGGCGTGACCCGGATCTGTCGGGTCTGCATTTGACATGTGACAGCGAACGCCAAATGACCCATCTTCAAATCAGCAGTGAATGGGCGGAGCTCTGGCCACAATCCACACACCTGTTGCGAGAAGAAAAAGCCGCATGGCAAAAGACCGATTGGTCCTTTGTGGTCCATCTGGACTGAAACCCTACCCTGCTGAATGCCCTGTGTTGTCAATGGGTGATTAACGGTATAAACTGTATGCACCGTTTATTCATCGAGGTCTGTTCACCATGGCTCAAACATCCGCTTCGCCCAAGCTGAAAAACCCTAAAGCTGCCACGCCTACCAAGACAGCAGCCAGCCCCAAGGCTTCCAAACCAGCTCCAAGCGCCTCCAAAACGACCAAGCCTCAGGCCAAGCCCGCCAAGCCTGCGACCCAACCCGCGGTCAAAGCCTCGGTCAAACCCGTTGGCAGCACAGCCAAGACCGAGCCCGCAAAGTCAACGCCGGCTAAACCTGTCAAGGAAAAAAAGGTCAAAGTAGTGCGTGACAGCTTCACCCTGCCCAAAACAGAGTTACTGCAAATCACGGACATGAAAAAACGCGCAATGGCGCTCGGCATTGAGGTCAAGAAAAGCGAATTGATCCGTGCAGGCTTGCAAGCCCTCAGCAGCATGGCCGACGCTGCGTTCAAGAAAGCCTTGGGCAACGTGCCAACCATCAAGACCGGCAGGCCATCCAAGGCCTGATCGCGTCAGAGTTTTTCAGCGCAGGTCACAGACATCAACACCGTCTGTCCCTGCCCTTCTCGGCTGCGGTGACGCAACCACCACACCGCACCTTTGCGTATGGCACAGGCCTCTTCAGGCATGCGCAGCAATTGGGCCACGACCCCACCCAAGGCGGGCTGATGGCCCACCAGCAACACCGGGTATTTCGCATTGGGCCAGCCGGAAGTTTCCAGAATATCCTGCACAGAAGCACCCGGAGAAAGTGCATCGCGGATTTTGTATTTGCGTTTCAATGCCCTGACAGTTTGCTCGGCCCTGACAGCTGGGCTGCACAAAATACGGGTACCTTCCGGCAACTGGGAATCCAGCCAAACCGACATGCGATCGGCCTGTTTTCGACCACGCTGCGTCAATGCCCTGAGCATGTCTTCTTCACCGGGCTCGGCTTCATGAGCCTCGGCATGCCGCCATATGATCAAGTCCATGCCATTCACCCTGCAGCTGGTTCACCACTGTAGCGCTGCATCAAGGCTTGCTGAGCACCAGGTCCCGGCGCTGTCAGGCCCACCCGGTGGTACTGCCCGTCGGACGACAAGTCCCACGCATCCCGCGCGTCGTGCAAATACGCGCTCAGGCATTCATCGATGATCCGCTGACGCAACATCGGGTCCTGCACGGGCCAAGCCAGTTCAATGCGCCGCATCATGTTGCGGCTCATCCAGTCGGCACTCGACAAATAAAGCGATTCGTCCTGGTCGGCGGCAAAGTAAAACACCCTGGAATGCTCCAAAAACCGACCAATGACCGAACGCACCCGAATGTTCTCGCTCAAGCCCGCCACACCAGCGGGCAACATGCAAGCCCCACGAACAATCAAATCGATCTTGGCGCCCTGTTGACCTGCGGCCAGCAGGGCCTCGATCAGGGGCACATCGGTCAGCGCGTTCATCTTGAGAACGATGCGGGCAAAGACGCCACGTGCTGCGGCTTGTCCAACCGCGCGGATGCGGGCCAGCATATCGGCGTGCAACTGAAAGGGCGCCACCAACAAGCGTTTCATTTTCGGCAAGCAACTCTGGCTGGCCAAATGGCCAAACAACTGGTCCATGTCCGAGGTGATGGCTGGGTCAGCGGTGAGGTAACTGATGTCGGTGTACAAGGCTGCCGTGCGGCGGTTGTAGTTGCCCGTCGACAGATGACCATAGCGGCGCAACAGGCGCCCCTCGCGGCGCGTGACCAAGAGCATCTTGGCATGGGTCTTCAGACCCACAATGCCATACACCACCTGGGCGCCAATGGCTTCGAGTTGCTCTGCCCAGTTGATGTTGGCCTCTTCGTCAAAGCGCGCTTTGAGCTCCACCACGGCAGTGACTTCTTTGCCTTTGCGCACGGCTTCACGCAGCAAATCCATCATGGTGGTGTCACTGCCTGCACGGTAAATGGTCTGCTTGATGGCCAGCACATTCGGGTCTTGAACCGCCTCCTTCAAGAAGGCCAGCACGCCATCAAAAGATTCAAACGGCTGATGGATCATCACATCACCCTGCTTAAGCCGGGCAAAGATCGAGCCATGCTGTGGGACGTGCGCCGGGAAACTGGCTTTGTAAGGTGGGAACAGCAAGTCAGGCGCATTGATCAGGTCAATCAGCTGCATCATGCGGACCAGATTGACCGGTCCGTTGACTCTGAACACCGCCGCCTCGGGCAAGCGGAACTCCTTGCGCAAGAACTCGGCCAAGCGTGGCGCACAACTGGCGGACACCTCCAGCCTCACCGCCTGACCGTAATGGCGGTGCTGCAGTCCCTGACGCAGAGCCATGCGCAAATTGGCCATCTCGTCTTCGTCCACGGCCAGGTCGGAGTGTCGGGTGACCCTGAACTGTGAAAATTGCCCCACCACACGCCCAGGAAAAAGTTCAGCCAGATGCGCCCGAATCACGCTCGACAGCAGTACATACGCCGTGCTACCGCCGCACACTTTGGGAGGCAATGGAATCAAACGTGACAGAACCCGTGGCACGCGGACAATGGCAATTTCGTTGGTCCGACCAAAGGCATCCTTGCCCGAGAGTTGAACAATGAAATTCAGGGACTTGTTGGCGACCTGAGGAAACGGGTGTGCTGGGTCAAGCCCGACAGGAACCAACAAAGGCTGAACCTCGCGGTTGAAATAGCTGCGCACCCACTGGCGTTGCTCCGCATTTCGCTCGCCATGCGAGAGGATGCGGTAACCCTTGCGTTCAAGCGCTGGCAACAGATCGTCGTTGTACAAACTGTATTGCCGACTCACGATGGCGCTGGTCTTCTCCGTGATCGCCTGCAAGCTGGCTGAGGTGAATGGACCGGTCTGGAGTTCTTGCAAAGAGGCCATGACGTGGGGCTCTGCCCTGACCTCAAAGAACTCATCCACATTGGACGAGACGATGCACAAATAGCGCAAGCGTTCGAGAACAGGAACTTCGGGGCGGTGCGCCCAGTCCAAAACCCGTTCATTGAACGCCAGAATGCTCAGATCGCGGTCAAGCAAGCCGCTTGGAAGCGCGTCCTGTGTTGGCAAATTGCTGGTTTTGGCCATATCTTTTTCTCGGATGAGATTGAAGTTTAGAAATGGCGCATGTCAATTTGATGACAAATCCTGGATCTCAAGGCAACAGGTCGAAGCTATCGGACAGGTACGAGATAGGACTTGAACAACTGCAC
>CANHUM010000025.1 GCA_947463845.1 Comamonadaceae bacterium | reverse complement strand
TGTGGACCCGGCCCAAGAAAGACATCACCGACGAGCAATACGCCGACTTCTACAAACAGATCAGCCGCGACTTTGAAGCGCCACTGACCTGGACCCACAACCGCGTGGAAGGCAGCACCGAATACACACAGCTGCTCTACATTCCCGGCAAAGCGCCGCACGATCTGTGGAACCGCGACAAGAAGGCCGGCATCAAGCTCTACGTCAAACGCGTCTTCATCATGGACGATGCCGAAGCGCTGATGCCCAGTTACTTGCGCTTTGTGAAAGGTGTGGTGGACTCGGCCGACTTGCCCCTGAACGTCAGCCGTGAACTGCTGCAGGAAAGCCGCGATGTGAAAGCCATCCGCGAGGGCTGCACCAAGCGTGTGCTGTCCATGCTGGAGGACTTGGCCAAGCACGACAAGGCGCCTGAGAGTACAGACGGTGTCACCGATGTCCTGAGTGACGAAGACAAAGCCAAGTTGGGCCAGTACACAAAGTTCTACGCCGAGTTCGGCGCAGTGCTGAAAGAGGGCCTGGGCGAAGACTTTGGCAACAAAGACCGCCTGTCCAAACTGCTGCGCTTTGCATCCACCACCAGCGACACCGTGAGCGTCAGCTTTGCCGACTACAAAGCCCGCATGAAGGAAGGCCAGGACGCGATCTACTACATCACCGCCGATACCCTGGCCGCTGCCAAGAACAGTCCTCAGCTCGAAGTCTTCAAGAAAAAAGGCATCGAGGTTTTGCTGATGACCGACCGTGTGGATGAGTGGGCGCTGAACTTTGTGCATGAGTTCGACGGCACCCCGTTGCAAAGCGTGGCCAAGGGCGCTTTTGATCTGGGCAAACTGCAAGACGAAGAAGAAAAGAAAGCCGCCGAGGACGCGGCCGAAACCTTCAAGCCCGTGCTGGCCAAGCTCAAAGAAGCGCTCAAAGACAAAGCCGAAGACGTGCGCGTGACCAGCCGCCTGGTGGACAGCCCTGCCTGCCTGGTGGTGACCGACGACGGCATGAGCATGCAACTGGCCCGCATGCTCAAACAAGCCGGCCAACAAGCGCCCGAAGTCAAGCCTGTGCTGGAGGTCAACCCCGAGCACGCGCTGGTCAAAAAACTCGACGGCTCGGTCCACTTCCACGACCTGGCCCACATCCTGTTTGACCAGGCCTTGCTGGCCGAAGGCGGCCTGCCCGCAGACCCTGCGGCTTATGTGAAGCGGGTCAACGCACTGCTGAGCTGATCGACCGACAAAAAAGGGGCGGCACCTGCGAGGGAGCTGCCCCTTTTTTTTGCGCGAATGCTAGGACTTCATGGCGTTTTTGTAGAGCGTGTTGACAGGCTGGGCCATCACCTTGCGCAGCAGGGGCTCGAAGACCTCCAGGGGCAAGGTGTCATAGCCCGCGTCAAAGGCAGGATCGTCGTACAGGGCGATGAATTCTTCGGTCCGATCGTAATGCGCATGTCCTTTGAACATGTCACGCATGTTGCGGTCCATGCCAATGTGATGAAAGAAGTTGTAACCCTGAAAAATGCCATGGTTCTGCACCATCCAGAAATTCGCTTCTGAAACAAACGGCTTGAGAATCGCTGCAGCAATATCAGGGTGGTTGAAAGTGCCCAAAGTGTCGCCAATGTCATGCAGCAAGGCGCACACCACGTACTCATCATCTCTGCCGTCGCGCAAAGCCCGCGTCGCTGTTTGCAGGCAATGGGTGTAACGGTCCACCGGAAAACCGCCAAAGTCCCCATCCAGCAATTTCAGATGGGCCATGACACGGTCCGGCAAGGACTGAGAGAACTGCTTGAATTCACCAACGATCCGGGTCCAGTCGGCTTGGGTGCTGTCTTGCATGCGCGTGAATTGGGCACGGTCGTTCATGGCTCGATCCTGTGAATAAAAACCCAGCGTAATGGCTGGGCCACGCATGGGCTGTCAACAGCAAGACAGTCCCGTTGCGGCATCAAACGCTGAGCGGTGCTTCCTGCATTTGCTCCACTTGCTCTTGCAGCATCAACACCTGGCCGCGCCAATAGTCAGGTGTGCCAAACCAGGGGAAATTGGTCGGGAAAATCGGGTCCTCCCAACGCCGTGCCAGCCAAGCGCTGTAGTGGATCAAGCGCAGCGTGCGCAGCGGCTCGATCAGGTTCAATTCGGCGCGGTCGAAGTCGCGCACCTGCTCATAGCCGTCCAGCAGCGCCGACAGTTGCTGCGTGCGTTGACGGCGGTCACCGGACAGCAGCATCCACAAATCCTGCACCGCTGGTCCCATGCGGGCATCGTCCAGATCCACAAAGTGTGGGCCACCGCCCGGCAGCTCCGCAGGCGTCCACAAGATGTTGCCGGGGTGGCAGTCGCCATGCAACCGCAGCATGCTGAGGTCTGCCGAACCGTTTAGCATTTTCTCCTGCACCAGCGTCAGTGCTTCAGCAAAGGCCTCGCGCCATTCGCGCTCAACTTCCAGCGGAATCATCTGGTGGGCTTGCAGCCACTGGGCAGGCTCTAGCGCAAAGGTCTGCACATCCAGCCTGGGGCGATGCACGAAAGAGCGGGCAGCGCCCACGGTGTGGATGCGGGCCAGAAAGCGGCCGATCCATTCGAGCACCTCAGCATCGTCCAGCTCTGGGGCACGGCCACCGCGCAAAGGGCTGACCGAAAAATCAAAACCCGAGCTTTGGTGCAAAGTCTGACCATTCAGCACCAAAGGGGCGACCACGGGCACTTCTGCGGCCAACAATTCAGCGGCAAAGTCGTGCTCTTCCTGAATTTGCTCGCGATGCCAGCGGCCCGGCCGATAAAACTTCAAGACCACGGCCGAGTTGCCTTGCACCGGCTCGTCCAGGTGGGCACGGTAGACGCGGTTTTCGTATGAACTGAGCGCCAGCAAACGGCCGTCCGGCCACAGGCCCAGGTCGGTCAGGGCATCCATCACCCGGTCAGGGGTGAGTTCGGCATAAGGGTGCGCAGCCATCGGTTCGGTCATGCGCCGATTGTGACTGACTGTCTGCCCCCTCCAGGTCACCCTTGAAGGTATAGGCCTCACACAAACACCGTTCTGGATCGGTCAAAATGACCCCATGTCTTCACAACGCCACCGACTTCACCGCCTCATCCAGCAAGGACTGTTTTACTCCTTGGCACTCACCCTGACCATTCTGGGACTGGGTGGCGTCGGTTTTTGGGTCATCGACCCCGAGATCAACACCTTGTCGGACGGCCTTTGGCTGGCGTTCACCACTGCAGCCACCGTGGGCTTTGGTGATCTGGTGCCCTCCACACCCGCTTCGCGCATGTTTTCGGTGGTGGTGGTCTTGCTGGGCTTGGCGGTGCTTTCGCTCGTGACGGCTTCCTTGTCCGCGATTTTTGTAGAGAAAGAAGTCCAAGCCGAAGACCGGCAAATCGAGAAAGACCTGATGCGTGAACTGGCCCACCTCAGAGACGATGTGGCCCAATTGCGCCAAGAAATTCAACGCGGCAAACACCTGCCGCCTGACGACAATCATTGACCGGAAAAAAGGGCCTCACGTTTTTCGACAAACGAACGCACACCCTCAGCGGCATCTTCACTGCGTGACAAACGCTGCTGCACGGGCAAGAACTCGTGCATGGCCACCAGGGGTCCGTGCTCCACGGCCTTGAGCACGTTTTGCCGCGTGGCCACCACCGCCAAAGGGGCCTGTGCGGCGATCTGCCCAGCGATGCGCATGGCTTCGGCCAGCAAATCGGACGCGGACACCACCTTTTGCACAAAGTTCAGGCGCAAGGCTTCGGCGCTGTCAAACACATCGCCCGTGAGCAAGTGCAAAAGCGCATTGCCCGTGCCTGCCCGCTCGGCCATGCGCAGCGTGGCGCCACCCGTGGCCATGATGCCGCGCTGCACTTCCAGTTGCGAGAAACGGCAGTCATCGGCCGCCACGACGATGTCGGCCGCCAGCATCAACTCAATCCCCAGCGTGTAGGTGATGCCCTGCACCGCCACGACCATGGGTTTGGTGCGTCGGCGGTAGCCGTCCATGCCCAAGTTGAGTGGGTCCACCAGACCCAGCGGCACAGCCTTTTCGCCGCGCTGCATCAGCGGGGCGATGGTGGGCAGATCCAGCCCGGCGGTGAAATGTGCGCCCGCCGCGCACAGCACACCCACGCGCAAGGCAGGGTCGTCGTCCAGCCGCGTGTAAGCCTCGCCCAATTCACGGAACATCTTGGGCGTGAAACCGTTGCGCTTGGCGGGGCGGTTGATGCAGATCTGCAGGACTGCACCCTGCACGGTGCAGTCGATCTGGCCTTCGGGGTGGGGCATGGTCTGCATTTCAGTACTTGTAAACGCCCTGCCCAGTCTTGCGGCCCAGGCGGCCTGCAGCCACCATCTCTTTGAGCAAGGGGCTGGGGCGGTATTTGCTGTCGCCAAACTCCTTGAGGTAGACCTCCATCACGGCCAGGCACACATCCAGGCCGATCATGTCGGCCAGCGCCAGCGGACCAATGGGCTGGTTGCAGCCGAGCTTCATGCCGGCGTCGATGGCTTCGGCTTCGGCCAGGCCTTCGCCCAGCACAAAAAAGGCTTCGTTGATCATGGGCACCAGAATGCGGTTGACCACGAAGCCGGGGGCGTTTTTGACGGTGATCGGGGTCTTGCCCAGCGCCAGCGCCATGTCGTGCACCGCATCGTGCGTGGCATCGCTGGTCTGCAAGCCACGGATGATTTCCACCAGCGCCATCATGGGCACGGGGTTGAAGAAGTGCATGCCAATGAAGCGGTCCGCACGCTGCGTGGCAGCGGCCAGTTGCGTGATCGAGATCGACGAGGTGTTGGACGCGATGATCACATTCGGGGCCAACAGGGCGTCGAGCTGCTTCAAAATATTGACCTTGAGTTCGTGGTTTTCGGTGGCCGCTTCGATGACCAACTGGGCACTCTTGAGGTCGTCGTAGCTGCTCGAACCCTGAATGCGGTTCAGCGCTGCAGCCTTGTCGGCTTCGCTGATTTTTTCCTTTTTGACCAGACGGTCCAAGCTGCTGGCCACGGTGGCCACGCCCTTGGCCACGGCCGCGTCCGAGATATCGACCATCACCACTTGGATGCCCGACACCGCGCACGCCTGTGCGATGCCATTGCCCATGGTGCCTGCGCCAATGATGCCTACGGTCTGGATGCTCATGTTCGATCTTTCAATGAATGTATGGAGACAAAGGATTTATCTTAGCGGGTGAGCAGGGGCAGATTTCTGACGTCAATGCCTGAACCGCTTCCTCGTCAAGGCCAACGCAATCCAGAACGATACCCCTGCAAATATCGCCAGCACCCCCACCAGCCGCACAGGCTCGTCAGGCCAACGGTCCATGAACATGGGCCGCACCAGATCCACCGCCACCGACAGCGGCAGCCAGTCCGCGATCACGCGCACGAAGGCGGGCAGTTGCTCACGCGGAAAGAAGATGCCCGAGAGGAACATCATGGGCGTGAGAAACAGGGTGAAGTAGTAGGTGAAGAAGTCATAGCCTTTGGCCAACGCGTTGAAGATCAACGCCATGCAACTGAAGGTGATGCCCACGCCCAGCAGCACCGGCCAGACCACCAGCAGCTTCCAGCTGTGGCTGATGCCCAAAGCGAGCATCACCACCAAAATGGCCGTGACGCTGAACAAGGCCTTGAAGGCAGCCCACAGCATTTCGGCCAGCACCACATCGTCCAGGCGCACCGGGGCGTTCATGATGCCGTCCCAGGTTTTTTGCACATGCATACGCGAAAACGCCGAGTAAAGCGCCTCAAAGGTCGCCGCGTTCATGGCGCTCATGCAGATGCTGCCGCTGGCCAAAAACAAGATGTAGGGCACTTTTTCCCCGCCCAGCTCGATGTGCCCAACCAAGGCTCCGAGGCCATAGCCAAACGCCACCAACCACATGAGCGGCTCGGCGATGTTGCCCACCAAACTGGGGATGGCCAGTTTTTTCCAGACCAGCCAGTTGCGCTGGAACACGGGCCACCAGCGCATGGACAAGCGGGGTGCGGCCCAGATGTTGTTTTGGATTTGACTCATGATCAGCCCCCTTTCACCCTTCTTCACGGATCTGGCGTCCGGTCAATTTCAAGAACAGGTCTTCCAGGTTGGAAGGCCGATGCAGGGTGCGCAACGCAGGCCAGGCCTGCAACGCATTCATCAAAGCGCGGCTGTCTTGGGTGTAGAAAAAAACGGTTTCTCCGCTCACTTCAATCCGACCTGACAAGGCTTTCAGGCTGGCTTCTTGCGCCAGCGCCACCGCGCCTTGGCCAAACACTTCGATCACTTCAGGCTCCAGGTGTTCGGCGATCAGGTCGCGGGGTTTACCTTCGGCAATCTTGCGCCCCTGGTCCAGCACCAGAAGGCGACTGCACAGGCGCTCGGCCTCGTCCATGAAGTGGGTGGTGAGCAGGATGGATTTGCCTTCTTGCAGCAGCACCTGCAGGCGCTCCCACATCAGATGCCGTGCCTGGGGGTCCAGGCCTGTGGTGGGTTCGTCCAGCATCAAAAGCTGCGGGTGGTTGATGAGCGCACGCGAGAGGCTCAAGCGCCGCTTCATGCCGCCCGACAACTCACCAGGCTTGGCTTTGGCTTTGTGGCTGAGGGCGCCGAATTCGAGCAGTTGCGGAATGCGTTCGCGGATCACCGCGTCGGGCAGGCCAAAGTAACGGCCAAACACCAGCAGGTTTTCTTCCGCCGTGAAGTCCGGGTCCAGCGTGTCCATTTGAGCCACCACACCCAGGCGGGCCTTGATGGCGAGCGCGTCGCTCGGCATTTGCAGGCCGTCAAAGTAACGGATATCCCCCCCGCCTGGCTCGGTCAGGCCCAGGCACATGCGCAGCGTGGTGGTTTTGCCCGCGCCGTTGGGGCCGATCACGCCCAGGCATTCGCCGGGCTCGATGTGGAAAGACAGGTCGTTGACCACCGTGGTATCGCCGTAACGCTTGACCAGGTGATTGACCGAGAGCAAAGGGATTGTCATGCGCGGATTGTGCCCGTGACCGCATGCCCGAGCAGCTTTGCAGGTGACCGATAAAATCAGGCCTTCTTCAGAACCGCGCCTGCGGCCCCTTCATGTCCAGTTCCCCTTCCTTGTCTGACCGCCTGGCGGTCCTGCCTCAGTACCTGATCCCCAAACAAGCCCTCACCGCCTTGGCCGGTTGGGTGGCAGGCAGCCAATGGGGCGGCGCGACCACGGGCATCATCAACTGGTTTGTGAAACGCTACAACGTGAACATGGCCGAAGCCGCCAACTCGGACACGGCCAGCTACAAAAGTTTCAACGAGTTTTTCACGCGCCCGCTGCGTGGCGATGCCCGGCCCTTGGCCTGCGCGGCTTTCGTTTGCCCGGTGGACGGGGCCATCAGCCAGTGCGGCCCCATTGCAGGTGACCAGGTCTTTCAGGCCAAGGGCCACAGCTACAGCACTCGCGCCCTGGTGGGCGGCGATGCGGTGCTGGCAGCGCAGTTTCAAGACGGCGAATTCGCCACGCTCTACCTGAGCCCACGGGACTACCACCGCATCCACATGCCTTGCGCGGGGCGCCTGACGCGCATGATTTACGTGCCGGGTGATTTGTTCTCGGTCAACCCCACCACAGCCCGTGGCGTACCCGGCCTGTTTGCCCGCAACGAACGGGTGGTGTGCGTTTTTGAAGGCGCGCACGGTCCCTTTGTGATGGTGCTGGTGGGCGCCACCATTGTGGGCAGCATGGCCACGGTGTGGCACGGCGTGGTCAACCCACCGCGCCCAGGAACCGTGCGCGAATGGACTTACGAGATGGGCAGCATCAGCTTGGCGCAAGGCGAAGAGATGGGGCGCTTTTTGCTCGGATCCACCGTGGTCATGCTGTTCCCCAAAGGCGTCATGCAGTTCAACGCCGACTGGACACCCACACGGGCCATCGCCATGGGCGAGGCCATGGGCAGCTTGGGGTCCCTCGGCTGAAAGTCACCTGGTTCAGGCCTGGCGGGACTGGCCTTGCACCACCTTGAGCGCCAGCACCAAATCGGCCCAGGCTTTGGCTTTGTCGGCCGCAGTGCGCAGCAAACTGGTCGGGTGGTAAGTCACCACCAGGGGCACCCCTTGGAATGCATGCACGGTGCCCCGCAGTTTGCCCATGGGCTCGGTACTGCCCAACAGACTTTGAATGGCAAAACGGCCCATGGCCAGGATCACGTTGGGCTGGACCAAGGCCACTTGGCGTGACAAATAGCCGGCACACACCGCCAACTCACTCGCCTCGGGGTTGCGCCCGGCAGGCGGCCGGCATTTGACTGCACAAGTCAGGTATGCCTGGGCCCAAGGCGCTGAATCTTGAGCGGAAGAAGCCGCGCCTTGGCGGCGTACGCCCACCGCTTTGAGCATGTTGTCCAGCAGCACACCCTCAGAGCCCGTGAACGGCTCGCCCAACTGGTCATCTTCTGGCGACGGGAAATCACCCACCACCATCCAGTCCGCCTGTGCCGCAACGGGACCCCAAACCGGGGCCTTGCGCGCCCCACTCAGGGCGCAAGACTGGCAAGCCAGAACCGCGGCTTGCAGTCTGACCCAATCCATCGATGACAAGCCCTCTGGCAAAGGCTTCCAGGCCGAACCCATCGGTTCGGCAGTCGCAGCGGCTGGCACTTGCGGCGCAGCTGGGGCTGCAGACAACCGGGGAGCCACTGCAGTGACGGGGGCCATGGTGGGCCTGGCCAACGGCGCCTGCATCGCAGCTTGGTGCTGGGCCTCTACAGGCTCGGCCTGAGCGGTTGCGTGGGCCACTTGAGGCCACCACACGCGCACGCCCATTTCGGCCAGCATGGCGCGTTGGCGGTCGTCCAAGTCG
Organism: Comamonadaceae bacterium; assembly: GCA_947463845.1. Taxonomy (GTDB): domain Bacteria; phylum Pseudomonadota; class Gammaproteobacteria; order Burkholderiales; family Burkholderiaceae_C; genus Limnohabitans_A. The sequence continues at coordinate 2,805 of CANHUM010000025.1, read as the reverse complement.
AATCGGGTGGGGTCGCTCATGTTGGGTCTCACAATTTCAAACTCATCACCACGGCGTGTTCACGCTGCAGACGACCTGCGGGATAGTAATCCTTGCGGATGCTGACCTGCTTGAAACCGTAGCACTCATAGACTTTCAGCGCCCGCTGATTACTCTGCCGCACTTCCAGCCAGAGCCATTGCGCACCTTCGTGGCGCGACAACAAAGACAAGGCATCCAGCATCATGTGGCCCCAACCCTGCCCCTGGTGTGCAGGTGCCACTGTGATGTTGAGCAAGTGCATTTCTTCCACCCCGCGCATGGCCAAAAAATACCCCAACAATTCGCCGTCCAACCACAGGCATTGGGCATGAAACAGCGGGTTGAGCGAGTCACGGAAGTTGCCCAGCGTCCACGGATGGCTGTAGGCCGTTTGCTCGACGGCCATGACCCTGTCGAGGTCTTCCTGCTGCATGGGGGCGAGCAGGACCCGATTGCGGGTTTCCTCTGTGGGCTGGGCACGCTGGGCCACCTCGCCAGGCTTGATGGTTTGACTCATGGCTGCGTGGAAGCTTTAGCCAGTGCCATCTTGGCATCCAGGGCCTGCGCCTTCATGGCCTCTCGCTCAGCGGTGGTGTTGGCCACCTTGTCGCGGATGTACAGCGGCATGGCCTGCTCGGCTGGCACTGCCTGGCCCTGCGCCCACAAAGCGGGAGCCAGGCGCAGCAAAGCAGCGGCAGTGGGCAAGGCATCGCAGCGCAAGCCACCTGGGTTCACAGGGGGCAGACGATCGCCATAGGCTGTAAAAGCGTTGCCTGCCTGCAGCACGGTCTGGCCAGCGGGCATCACCACCCTTTCGGGTGCGCTCACCTGCAAGGGGGCGGCTTCCTGCCAACGCCCTTGGCTTGTTTGGGGCAAGTGCTGCCAGCGGTAAACGGCGCTGTACACCTCGTCCATGCGGGCGTCCAGCAGTGCCAGCACGGTGAGCTCTGTGTCGGGCGCGAGTGTCCCCGACTGCAACTGGGTCCAGCGCGCCTCTTCGGCCACGGCCAACAAGGTATCAATGGGCAAAACCGGCACGCTTGCACCAAAGGCCAGTCCCTGCGCCACGGCGCACGCGGTGCGCAAGCCGGTAAACGAGCCCGGACCCTGACCGAACACAATCGCATCGAGTGAGGCCAGCGGCATATCGGCCTCGACCAGCATGGCCAGGACCGCCGGGATCAAGCCGCTGGAGGCCTGAGCGCCACCGGGCAAGGTTTGTGTCCAAACTTGGTCGCCACGTGCCACGCCCACAGACAGCACATCGGTACTGGTGTCAAAGGCCAGCCAACGGCGATCCGATGCCGCACTCATGGCTTGCCCCCGTGGCTGGAGGAGGAGGGCACTGCCAAACCCACATCGACCGGTTTTTTGGCCTGCCGCACGCCAAACAAAATACCGCCCGTCACCAAGGCCAGGCCCGCCAGCAAATTCCAGTGCATGGGCTCACCCAGAAACCACACAGCGCCCAGCGCCGACAAGCCTGGCACCAAGGCGGTGATCATGGTCGAGCGCACCGGGCCGTAGTGGCGCACCATCTGCGTGAAAGTGATGCCCGAGATCACCACCGAACCCACACCCTGAAACACCGCCTGGAACAGGATTTCAGACCAAGGGGCCTGGTGCAGCTGCGTGGGCAAGACAGACAAGCCCACCAGCAAAGCAAACAAGGGCACAAAGCAGACAAAGGCAAACGCCGTGATGGCCATGGTGGCCCGCACTGCATCAAAACCGTGGCGGCGCACCAGCACGCTGTAGCTGGCCCAACACATGGCCGCCGCCATGAACAGCAGGTCACCTTTCCAGACCTCACCACCGTCAAACGCCATGAGCAAGCTGGCCCCACCCACCAGCACATCGCCCAGCACGATGAGGCCCAAACCCACTGCGCGAGTCGAGGCCACTTTTTCGCGCAAGATCAGCCACGCGAGCAAGGTGGTCCACAAAGGCAGGCTGCCGGGCATGAGCACAGATGCGTGCGAAGCAGGGGCGTAAAAGAACCCGGTGTAAGCCAGGATGGCGTACAAAAAACCACCCAGAAAACCGGTTTGTACCGTCTGGCGTAAAGGCAAAGGCGACAGCCCCCAAAGTGAGCCGACCGACTCCCCGGCCTGACGGGCCGGGCGCATCAGCCACCACGCCCAAGGCAACAACACAGCACTGGCCCCCAGAATGCGGGCCAATGCAATGTCCAGAGGCAACAAACCGCGCGAAGCAGATGCTCGCGCGATGACAATGAAACCCGTCCAGATGAGCACCGTGATGACAGCCGAGGCCAGCCCCACGGTTTTTGAAGAAAATCGCATGGCCCGAATCATACGACCCCGAAGTTGAAGCCCCTTCACATGGATGGGCAAGGGGTAGACTTCTCCAATGACTTCGCCTCAAGCCCGACATCCTCGGTCAACACACACACGCTGGCACTTGTGGGGCCTGCTGATGGTCGCTTGTGGCGCAGCAACCGCGCAAGCCGCCTCCAGCCCTGGGCGTGGTGGCCCTGGCGATCTGCCTGCAGGGGTTCTGAAAACCCTGCGTCAGGCACAGGTCCCCCCGTCGGCTTTGAGCGTGTTGGTGGCACCCGTGCCTGCAGACACCCGCACCACGCAAGCTGCCGAACCGCGCTTGTCGCACCATCCGCACAACAGCGTCAACCCGGCATCGGTCATGAAGCTGTTCACCACTTATGCGGCATTGAGCCTGCTCGGGCCAGACCACACATGGCGCAACCGGGTGTACACCGACGGTCCTGTGCGCGATGGCGTGCTGCATGGCAACCTGATCGTA
>CANHUM010000024.1 GCA_947463845.1 Comamonadaceae bacterium | reverse complement strand
CTTGTAGATGCCGGCTCCAGCGTCGGGTTCAAAGCCACCCGTATCGATGACAATAAACTCTTGCCGGCCTTGCTTGCCGTTGCCGTAATGGCGATCACGGGTCAAGCCAGCGAAATCGGCCACGATGGCATCACGGCTCTTGGTGAGTCGGTTGAACAGTGTGGATTTGCCCACATTCGGGCGACCGACGAGGGCCAGGACAGGTTTCACTTGAGTGCTTTCTGATTCATCATTCAGCACGCAAACCGAAAATATTTCCGTTTCGAGTCACGACAACCAATGTTTGACCCGCCACGATGGGCTTGCCCATGATGCCACTGCCATCTGTCGCGACACGTTGTACGGGCTTGCCATCTTGTGGGGCCAAGAAATGAACCCAGCCGTCTTGGTCACCGACGACCGCAAAGTTCGACCAAAATGAAGGCATGCTCAAGCCGCGAAACCGTAAACTTTCCTGAGCCCAAAGAGGCGCTCCCGAGTTTCGATCCCATGCGAGCACTTTGCCATCCGACTCCGTGCCAATCACCACATTCTCGTTACCGTCCAGACCTTGATGGCCTTGAGCTGGTCGCGACCACATCACTCTGCCTGTCAGGCCATCCAGGCAGGCGACCGATGTTTGAAAAGCGCGCAAGCACAGTGAACCGCCCTGACGGCTGACGCCAGCCACCAGATCCACAAGACGCTCGACTTCATTGGTGCCACGGGTCACGCCCACCATGGTCTCCCAACGGACAGCGCCCGTTAACGGATTCAGTGATGCCAAGCGCCCTCCCCAACCGACCAAAAGATTGTCCCCAAAAGGGATCAACAGGCCTGCCTGGCGAAGCAACAAAGGGTCGCTCGAACGCTGCTGCGACCAAAGACGTTGGCCTGTTTGCGCATCGAACGCTGAGACAGCACGGTCACCCGTCATCACAAACACACGCTCGCCTGCAACCAAGGGTGGCGTGTAAGACAACGCCGGCAGAACATGACGCCAAAGTACTTTCCCGGCCTCAACGACCACCAATTCATTCGCCTGGGTCACCACCGCAAAACGACGACCATCACCCCCAACACCCGCCTGAATGGGTGCATTCAAGCTGATGCGCCAGACATCGCGGCCATTTTGGACATCCATCAGCGCCAACTGCCCCTGTGCTGAGGCCACAGCCATCTGCTGACCATGCAAGGAGGCCAACAAATGGGGCTGAACCGGACCAATCTGGTTTTTCCAGACGTTTTGAACCTTGAAACTGCCACTGACGACCGGCAAAGGTGAAGCCTTGGGTTTTTCAGGCGCACTGGAACAGCCGCTCAGCGACAGCGCCACCGCTGAACCCAACAAGCACGCAAGAAATTTCAACGACTTCATCACTTGGCGTTTCCTGTTGGTAAAGGAGCTTGAGGATCGATGCCCAGTGCATTGAGTTTGGCCTCCACCAGTCGTCGGTAATCGGGGTTGTCGGCCAGTTCCTTCCAGGCATTTTGGTAGGCCAACTTGGCTTCAGACTTCTGGTTCTTGGCCGTCAAGATATCGCCCTTGAGGTCTGAGGCCAAACCGATCAAAGACGGTCCCATGGGCTGAACCAACTGAGACAGGGCATCATCAAACGAGCCACCATCGAAAAGCAAAGAAGCCAAGCGCAAACGCGCAATATCTCGGTAAGCTGGGTCAGGCGCAGCACCAGCCACCCATTTCAAGGCGGCTTGTGCCTCGACGATTTTTCCGTTGGCACTTAAAAATTTCGCGGCGATCAAGGAGGCCTGATGCGCAAAGAGGGTTCCCGGAAACTTGTCCTTCATATCCGCCAAACTTCGCTGCACCCTTGTCAGGTCACCCGAAGTCACTGACCGTTCGACCTCATCGAAAAGCACAGCGGCCTTGGCCGCCTGGTTGCGTTGCCAGTATTGGTAACCATTCCAAGAGGCGAATGCACCCAGTACAACGATCAGCACCCAGGAAATCAGGTTGCCATACTTCTTCCAGAAATGTTTGATCTGGTCTAGTTGTTCTTGTTCTTCAAGGTCGAGGGCTTTGGCCATGGTGTCAGACTATCCGGTAAACATCAGGTTGCAGATTGTAGGCTGTGGGCCCAGTGACTTACAGCACTCAGAGACTCGGTACGTTGTGCCCCATGGCCGTCACGCAACGATTTGACCGCAACCAGACCTTGGGCCAATTCCTCAGCTCCAAAAACCAGGGCGAAACGGGCACCCGAGCTGTCGGCTTTCTTGAATTGCGACTTCATGCTGCCCATGCCCTCTCCAGTGCCTGCATGCATGAGCGCAGAGATGCCGCAGGCGCGCAAGGACTGCAGCACCTGCATGGCCACCGGCAAGGCGGTCGTTTCTGGAATGATGGCATAGACATCAGGGGCCAGCCCGGGCAAAGGCTCACCTTGCTCTTTGGTGAGTTCGAGAACTCGCTCAACGCCCAAAGCCCAGCCTACAGCAGGCGCTGGTTTGCCACCCACCTGCTCCACAAGGTAGTCATAACGGCCACCACCGCAGATGGTGCCCTGCGAACCCAAGCTGGTGGTGACGAATTCGAACACCGTGAGGTTGTAATAATCCATGCCCCGCACCAGGCGCGGATTGATGCTGTAGGCCACGCCATTGGCATCCAAAATAGCCTTGACAGCGTTGAAATGGGCCAAAGACGCCTCGCCCAAAAAGTCCAGCAACCGGGGAGCCGCCTCAACCACGTTTTGCATGGCCGGGTTCTTGGTGTCCAAAATGCGCAGAGGATTGCTGTGCAGACGGCGTTTGGCTTCATCGTCCAACACATCAAGGTGCTTTTCCAGGTGGGCAATCAGCGCCGTGCGGTGAGCCTGTCGCTCGGCCGGCTGACCCAAACTATTGAGTTCCAGGCGCACATCCTTGAGACCCAGCACTTTCCACAGGTCATTGGCCAGCAAAATCAGCTCGGCATCCACCTCTGGACCACCAAAGCCCAACACCTCGGCGCCGATTTGGTGAAACTGACGGTAACGACCACGCTGAGGACGCTCATGACGGAACATGGGACCCATGTAATAAAGGCGCTTACCACCTTCGTATAACAGGTTGTGCTCGACCACCGAACGCACCAGACCTGCTGTACCTTCGGGGCGAAGGGTGAGTTGCTCGCCGTTCAGGCGGTCCTCAAAGGAGTACATCTCCTTTTCGACAATATCGGTCACCTCGCCCAGGCCACGCACAAACAAAGCAGTCGGCTCGACGATGGGCAAACGCACGCTGCGGTAGGCATAACGCGCCATCAGCCCCCGAACCTGTGCTTCCAGCCACTCCCAACGGGCAGAGTCCGGTGGCAGGATATCGTTCATCCCTTTGACACCGACAAGCTTCTGGACTTTGGCGCCCTTCTCGACCTGAGGGACGTTTTCTTGTGCAATCTCGCTCATTTTTTCTCGAAAGATCCAGAACCAAAACGGTTCTCAATGTAGTTTTCAACCAAGCCTTGGAACTCACGCGCAATGCCATCGCCGCGAAGAGTCAAACGTTTTTCACCATCAATGAAAACGGGGGCAGCAGGCGCTTCACCTGTCCCCGGCAAGCTGATGCCGATATCGGCATGTTTGCTTTCGCCTGGGCCATTGACGATGCAACCCATCACAGCCACCTTCAGATTTTCTACCCCCGGATAACGCACGCGCCACACAGGCATTTGGGCTCGTAAAAAGTCATCAATTTGTTTGGCCAGTTCCTGGAAGGTGCTGCTGGTGGTGCGTCCACAGCCAGGACAAGCCGTCACGCTGGGCACAAAAATACGCAGGCCCAGTGACTGCAAAATCTCGGATGCAATCACCACTTCCTGTGTTCGGGCTTCGCCTGGCTGCGGGGTCAGTGAAACGCGGATCGTGTCACCAATTCCTTCTTGAAGTAGCACAGACAAAGCGGCGGTAGAAGCCACCGTGCCTTTGGTGCCCATACCTGCCTCAGTCAAACCCAGATGCAACACATAGTCAGTTCGGCGACCCAGCTCTCTGTAAACAGAGATCAGATCCTGCACGCCGGATACTTTGCATGAAAGGGTGATTTGCGAACCCGACAGACCCATGGCTTCAGCCCTCTGCGCTGAAGTGATGGCCGACGAGATCAGTGCCTCGTACATCACCTGCCTGGCTTCCCAAGGGTTGGTTCGCTGGCTGTTGATATCCATCAACTCCGCCAACAACTCTTGATCCAGACTGCCCCAGTTCACACCAATGCGGATAGGTTTGTTCCAACGCATGGCCGCTTCAATCATTTGACCAAACTGCACATCGCGTTTATCCCCCTTGCCCACGTTACCGGGATTGATGCGGTACTTGGACAGCGCTTCGGCGCAAGCGGGGAAGTCAGTCAGCAAGCGGTGCCCGTTGTAATGGAAGTCACCGATCAGTGGGACGTCAATGCCCATTTTGTCAAGCTGATCACGGATATGTGGCACAGCTTGAGCCGCTTCAGGCGTGTTGACAGTGATGCGAACCATCTCGGAGCCGGCGATGGCCAGCTCTTTAACTTGTATGGCTGTACCAATCACATCGACCGTATCTGTGTTGGTCATCGATTGGACCCGGACAGGCGCACCGCCACCCACAGTGACAACCTTGGAGCCCCAAACGACATTGGACTGCCGACTCACCCTCTTGAGAGGTTGTGCAATCTGGATCGGCTCATCCGAAGACGAAGTCGGAATCGAGGACATCATTACTCCTTCACTTCAAATCGGGCCACTGTGACTTGGGTATGGGGCTTCAAGTCAAAAGCCTGCCCACGGAAACTTGCATTGACCACCTGAGCGTGACCTATCAACACTCGGACAGGCAAAGGGCTGTCGATGCGCTGAGTCTCACCCGCTTTCAGAACACCACTGAAAATGACCACATCTTTCGAATTACGCAGTTCGACCAGGCTTTCACCGATTGCAGTGAACACCCATTGCGCACTGGGTGATGATAGGGTTGCATCCACTGCGCCAGGCTTCAGCGATGGTGTACCGGATGTCCATGGGGGCTGGGAAGACGTGACCACACCAAGAGCAGACGCAGGCGAAGAAGCTGCAGTCGACGCGGAGTCATTTGCCTCAGTTGACAAGCGCAACCCTGCATTCACTGGCGCAGCAGATGGCAATTGCACTTCCTGAGTCACCACGTGCGCAGACTTCCGATCCAATGCTGAAAAATGGAATCCATATCGCCCCGCCAATTCAGATAGCGAGGGCATCCAAACCCATGTAAATGCCAATCCCGACAAAAGCACAATCCACACCATCAACTTGGTTGATGAAACTTGGCGAAAAAGTTTGCCTCTCTGATGAACAACAAGAAGAGGGTCGGTGGACTGATGAAGAGACTTGGTCGGGGCAATTTGGCCTGAAGGACGAGGCAAAAGGGATAAAACAGGCCCCGATTCGATGTTCAATTGCCGGCAGACACTCGATGCCAAGCCCCGGTAAAAAACAGGTCCTTTGACAGGGTCCCAATCATCAGCCTCAAGGGCCTCCAACTGCGGCACAGGAACTTTGAGATGAACAGACAAAACCGCAAGATGGACACCAGCTTTGAGACGGGCTTGTCGCAGCATCTGCCCTGCACTCAAGCCTTGAACCACCTCGATTTCAGGACTGCTGCTCATGGAATTACTCCTGATTTGCAACGGTTGGGGACGCTACCAATGGGATGATCCGTTGCTGCGCTATGCGATTGTGCACTTGAGTTCGGTCTTTGACATCACCGGCCAACTGACCGCATGCTGCATCGATGTCGTCACCCCGGGTTTTGCGCACGGTGGTCACCAGACCTGCGTCCTGCAACTGCTTGGCAAAGGCTTGCACACGGACGAGAGGTGAGCGCAACAATCCGGAAGCTGGGAATGGGTTGAAGGGAATCAGGTTGAACTTGCATCGCAGTCCTTGACGGGCGTACTTTTGTATCAGGTCAATCAAGGCGCTGGCGTGCTCAGGTTGGTCATTGACGCCATCGAGCATGCAATATTCAAAAGTGATGAAGTCACGTGGCGCATGGGCTAAGTAACCGATGCAAGCGCGCATGAGTTCATCGAGTGGGTATTTGCGGTTGAGCGGCACGAGACTGTCACGCAGCGCATCGAAGGGGGCATGCAACGAAACGGCCAAGGCGACTGGGCAGTCAGACGCCAAACGTTCAATCATGGGCACCACGCCCGAAGTTGACACTGTAACGCGGCGGCGCGAGAGGCCATAGCCGTGGTCGTCGAGCATTGCGCGAAGCGCCGTCACCAAAGCCGAATAGTTTTGCAGTGGCTCCCCCATGCCCATCATCACCACGTTGGAGATGACTCGCTCATCGGTCTTGAGATGGCGGCGCAGAAAATGCTCGGCAAACCACAGCTGGGCCAAAATTTCGGCGGTCGTGAGGTTACGGCTGAAGCCCTGGTGGCCGGTCGAACAAAAACGGCAACCCACCGCACAGCCGGCTTGAGATGAAATGCACAAAGTGCCCCGATCGTCTTCGGGAATGAAGACCGATTCAATGGCGTTTCCATCTCCCACATCGAACAGCCACTTGATGGTGCCGTCTGCGGAAATATGTTGACGGGTCACGGGCAGCGCCGCGACCTGTGCATGCGACTGGAGCTTTTGGCGCAAGGACTTGGCCAGATCGCTCATCCGGTCAAAATCAGAAGCGCCCCGCTGATGAATCCAGCGGAACAACTGGGTGGCCCGAAAGCGCTTTTCACCCAGACCTTCGCAAAAAACGGCCAGACCTTCAAGATCGAATTCGAGAAGGTTGGCCGTCATGGAGTCAGGGCGCAGTGGGCGCGTTACGCATCACGATCAGCGTGAATAGACGTTCATGCCTGGGAAGAAGAAAGCAACTTCAGCGGCAGCAGTTTCGGGAGCGTCAGAACCGTGAACGGCATTGGCGTCGATGCTGTCGGCAAAATCAGCACGAATGGTACCCGCAGCCGCTTTCTTGGGATCGGTCGCGCCCATCAAATCGCGGTTTTTGGCGATGGCACTCTCACCTTCCAGAGCTTGGATCATGACAGGCCCGGAGACCATGAAGTCGACCAGGTCTTTGAAGAAAGGGCGCTCTTTGTGCACGCCGTAGAACTGCTCGGCCTCGCCACGTGAAAGGTGGACCATCTTGGCAGCGACCACTTTGAGGCCAGCAGCTTCAAAACGGGCGTAGATCTGACCGATGACGTTCTTCGCGACGGCGTCAGGCTTGATGATGGAGAGAGTGCGTTCGATGGCCATTTGATTTCCTATTACGAAAGTATTGAATGCTATTTTGCCTCGCAGCAAAGCCGTCTATTCTAACCTGAGCAAGCCTGCCAAAAAGCCTTCGCCTCACAGGGTCAAGCGACATTCACTTGAAGCCTCTGAGGCTAGGCGGCCACAGGCAAAGCCATCAAGCTCAGCGGCTGCGGCCACTGCCACCGCGACCGCTTCGCCCAGGGCCACCCTGGGCTTTTTTCAGTCGATTGAAACTTTCAGCGCCAATAAATTGGGTCTCGCTTTTCTTCGCGTCGGCTTTCGCGTGTAAACCTGAGCCACCAGGGGCCTGGTTGGGTTTAGCAGGCGGTTTGAGGCGTGGCACAGCGGTGCCTGCCTTGCCCTGACCGCCAGTGCGCGGTCGTCGGTCATTGCGATCGGTTCGGGAGGGCTGCGCTGCTACAGGCTGGGGTCGTGCGCTGGTGCCCGCTGCACGCATCAGTGAGCGGATATCGGCTTCGTCCAGCTCCAGCCAGGCGCCCCGACGCAAACCATGGGGCAGCACCATCGCGCCGTAGCGGATGCGGATCAAACGACTGACCGCATGCCCCACCGCTTCCATCATGCGACGTACCTCACGGTTGCGCCCTTCGGAAATGGTCACTCGATACCAGCAGTTGGAGCCTTCGCCCCCGCCGTCCTCAATAGATCCGAACTGAGCCGGACCGTCCTCGAGCATCACGCCATCCAAGAGTTTTTGCTTTTCATCCTTGCTCAGAGCACCCAGGACACGCACGGCATACTCGCGCTCCAAACCAAAACGTGGGTGCATGAGTTGATTGGCCAACTCACCCGAACTGGTGAAGAGCAACAGTCCTTCTGTGTTGAGGTCCAGGCGACCCACCGATTGCCATTTCCCGTTGTGAAGCCGTGGCAGCTTACGAAAAACCGAGGGGCGATTTTGCGGATCGTCATGGCTAACGATCTCACCTGCGGGCTTGTGGTAAGCGATCACTCGGGCCGGCGGAGGATCAATGCGGATGCGGATCGGTTTGCCGTCCACCTTGATTTGATCGCCGTATTGGACCCGCTGCCCTACATGGGCTGGCTCATTGTTCACAGCAATGCGGCCTTCAGTGATGAGCTTTTCCATCTCCAGTCGCGAACCCATGCCCGCTTGAGCCAGAACTTTGTGCAATTTGGGCGAGTCGGTCTGTGGCGCGAGCACGCGCTTGCCCAAGTCTTGTGTCACTTCTTTCCCAGGCTCTTCCTCATCGAACTGACCTGAGACCACATGTGCGAAATCAATGGCCCTATAGGATGGCAGGTCAGTTGAGGTCCTCGGCATTTTGCGGGAGGCATAAACGCCAGCAGGTCGGGTCTGCTCTTTCTTCACGGAATCGTTCATGTCTGGGCGTTCTCTGGGCCGAGTTTGGGCTCGGTGTTGGCGGAGTCCACGTCCGAATGATCGGGTGCAGTGAGTTCAGCGGTGGAGGAATGGGTTGGAAGGGATGGGTAGGATGGATCCTCGACATCGATCGGCCCCTCTCCCAGTAGCAAACTGGTTTGGGCGGGCGCATCGTCAAGAACGCCAGCGAGAGCCGACATGGTTGAGTCGACCTGTGACAGCAAGGGCAGCTGGTCTAGAGAGGCCAGGCCGAGATCATCCAGAAATTGGCGGGTCGTGGCAAAAAGACTCGGACGACCCACCGTTTCGCGGTGACCTATCACTTCCACCCAACCCCGATCTTCCAATTGCTTGAGGATCTGGGAACTGATCGTGACCCCCCGGATATCTTCCATGTCACCACGCGTGACGGGTTGACGGTAAGCAATGATGGCGAGCGTCTCAAGAACAGCGCGGGTGTATTTGGGGGGCTTTTCGGGGTGAAGGCGATCCAAAAAGGGCCGCAACTGTGGACGGCTCTGAAACCGCCAGCCGCTGGCAACATGGACCAGCTCCAAGCCTTTGTTGGCCCATTCCTGTTCGAGTTCTTGCAACATCACACGCAGGGTGTCAGCCCCGAGTGAGTCTTCGTACAAAACGCGCAGATCGCGCAAGGACAAAGGTTGACCTGCTGTGAGCAAGGCCGCTTCCAGGACACGCTTGGCTTGCGCCGTATTCATGGTGTCGGTCTTTCGGAAAAAAACGCCTCACGGCGAGGTTGGTGGAAAAATGGCGGTGCGCGGATTTTGCGCGATCGAAGCTGAAATCCATGTCAGCCCAAAGGCCATGCGGAGCGCTACCCGTCACTGCAGATTGTAGCGAAGGCCCAAGGATTGGAGGGCCGAGGCCATGTCGGCAGGCCAATCCGTTTGGAGATCGAGCTGTTCACCTGTTATGGGGTGCACAAAAGCCAATCGCCATGCATGCAGCGCTTGACGCATCAAGCCTGCCCTTGCTGCCCCACCATAAACGGCGTCACCCAGAAGGGGGTGGCCTGTATGAGCCATGTGAACACGGATTTGGTGCGTGCGTCCCGTGTGCAAAGTGCACTGAACGAGACAACAACGGTCACCTTGTGCCAGCAAATCCAGGGTCGTCGATGCAGTTTTTCCAGATTGGTACGAGAGATCAACCACTGCCATGCGCAATCTATGGGACGGGTCTCGGCCAATGGCTGCATCCACATGTCTTGTTGAGGGTCCTGTCCAACATTCATGCGCAATTGCCAAATATTGACGATGCACTTTTCTGGCAGCAATCAAAGACACCAGGGCGTCCATTGCCTGTCTGGTTCGTGCGACCACCATCAGCCCGCTGGTGTCTTTGTCCAATCGGTGAACAATGCCGGCGCGGGGCACATCGAAGGCCTTGGGATCCATCGCCAACAATCCATTGAGCAAAGTTCCGCCCCAATTTCCTGGAGCCGGGTGCACGACCAAACCTGCTGGTTTGTGAATCACCCTCAAATGTTCATCCTCATAAACCACATCGATGGGCATGGACTCAGGAACAAAGGCTTGAGACTGCGGTGTGGCCCGCAAAGTCATTTGAAGCTGATGTCCCAAACGAACTTTGGCGGAAACCTTGGTGGTTACCCGTCCATCCACAAGGGCGTCGCCTTGTTCAATCAGCTGCTGCAAATAGCTGCGAGAAAACTCGGGAACCAACTGGGCAAAAACCCGGTCGAGTCTCTGACCGTGTAAGGTTGCCGGAACAACAGCGCACCGAACCTCCTGCAAGACATCCAGCACGCGCTCCGGATCGTCTGGAAGATGGCCAAGGTCATCCATTTCGGGGTCGGTCGATATAATCAAAGCGTTCAACAAATCAAGGTGTTACAGATGCAAAGCTTCAGATTATCGATGGTTCCTGCTTGCCTTGTACTGGCTGCGGGACTCACGCTGAGCGGCTGCGCTAACAACCCCAAAGACCCCACCGCAGGCTGGTCACCAGAGAAAATTTACAGCGAAGCACGCGATGAAGCCAGTGCTGGCGCCTGGGACAAAGCGATTGGCTACTACGAAAAACTGGAAGGCCGTGCAGCGGGTACCGTGCTGGCCCAGCAAGCACAAATCGACAAGGCCTTTGCCCAATACAAAACCGGCAACAAGATCCAAGCCTTGGCAACTTTGGACCGTTTTATTCGTCTTCACCCTACCAGTCCAGCCGTTGACTATGCCCTTTATTTGAAAGGGCTGGTGAATTTCAACGACAACCTGGGCCTTTTTTCCTTTCTCACCCGCCAAGATTTGTCCGAAAGAGACCAGAAAGCGGCCAAGGATTCTTATGAGTCCTTCCTTGAACTGACCACCCGTTTCCCAGACTCCAAATACACTGTAGACGCCAGGCAACGCATGGTCCATGTGGTCAATTCTTTGGCGGCATATGAAGTCCACGTTGCACGTTATTACGCAAAGCGTGGTGCCCATGTGGCTGCAATCAACCGGGCTCAACAAGCCATCTCGGACTTCGAAGGCGCTCCCGCGGTTGAGGAGGCTTTGTCCATCCTGGTTCAATCGTACGATGCCATGGGCATGACGGCACTGCGTGATGATGCTTTGCGAGTCCTTCGCAAGAACTTTCCGGAGTCGGCCTACCTCAAGGGATCAGCCCCCCCAAAAACTAAAAGCTGGTGGCGTCCCTGGTGAGCTGGCTCAAAGCCGCCTGAAATGCAGCGTAGTCTTCGAGACGGCGCATCTGCGGCAAACTTCGAAGCAGGCGCCGACCGTAGGGCTTCTCCACCAGTCGGTTGTCACAAACCACCAAAATCCCACGATCTGATTCATTTCTGATCAACCGTCCTGCGCCTTGCTTGAGCGAAATCGCCGCTTCAGGCAATGCGAGATCGACGAACGCATTGTTGCCCTGCTGAATGGTCCGTCGGCTACGGGCCTCGAACAAAGGATCACCCGGCGGTGGAAAAGGCAGCTTGTCGATCACCACCAACTGCAGCGCATCACCCGGCACATCAAAGCCTTCCCAAAATGATGCCGAAGCCACAAGCACGCACCCCCTGCGTCCTTGTGCATCGCCTTGCCCCCCTCCTTGGCGAAACCGTTCCATCAACCTGCGTTTGGGACTT
>CANHUM010000023.1 GCA_947463845.1 Comamonadaceae bacterium | reverse complement strand
TTTGTTTTTCTATCGTCATACGATAGGATTTTGAAGATTTCGTTTCACCCTCTCACGAAAGACTCACATGAGCCAACCACCCAGCGACCCCCCCCGTAAAAAGCCCGAAGAGCTGCGCAGCCAACAATGGTTTGGGCGGCAAGACCGCGACGGCTTTGCCTACCGCAGCTGGGTCAAGGGCAAGGGCATCCCACATGACCAATTTGACGGTCGCCCTGTCATCGGCATCTGCAACACCTTCAGCGAGTTGACGCCTTGCAACTCCCACTTCCGAGCTCTCGCCGAGCAAGTCAAGATCGGCGTGTACGAAGCAGGCGGTTTTCCACTCGAGTTTCCAGTCATGTCGCTGGGCGAAACCTTGTTGCGGCCCACGGCCATGCTTTACCGCAACCTGGCCAGCATGGACGTGGAAGAAAGCATCCGCGGCAACCCGATCGACGGTGTGGTGCTCCTCATGGGATGCGATAAAACCACACCCTCCTTGCTGATGGGCGCATCCAGTGTGGGTCTGCCCACCATTGGCATCAGCGGTGGCCCCATGCTCAACGGCAAGTGGCGCGGTCAGGAACTGGGCTCAGGCACAGGCGTCTGGAGCATGAGCGAGCAAGTGCGCGCAGGCACCTTGAAGTTGGCCGATTTTTTTGATGCCGAAAGTTGTATGCACCGCAGCCATGGCCACTGCATGACCATGGGCACCGCCAGCACCATGGCCTGCATGGTGGAAGCCCTGGGCATCGGATTGCCAGGCAATGCCACTTTCCCGGCTGTGGATGGTCGTCGCAACGTTTTGGCGCGTGACTCGGGTCGTCGCATTGTCGAAATGGTGCACACCGACCAGACCATCAGCAAGGTGCTCACCCGCGAAGCTTTTGAAAACGCCATTCGCACACTGGCCGCCATCGGAGGCTCGACCAACGCCGTCATTCACCTGATCGCGATTGCCGGTCGTTTGGGTCTCAAACTCACGCTGGACGACTTTGAACGATTGGGCAGCGAGTTGCCCTGCATCTTGAACATGCAGCCTTCTGGAGAGCACCTCATGGAAGACTTCTGCTACGCAGGGGGCTTGCCAGTGGTCATGAAAGAAATCGAAAACCTCTTGCATGCCAACATCATCACTGTGAGCGGCAAGAGCGTGCGCGAGAACAATGCAGCGGCCGTGAACTACAACCCCAAAGTGATCAAATCACTGGACGCGCCCTTCAAGGAAAAGGCCGGCATCGCCATCCTGCGTGGCAACCTGGCACCGCGCGGCGCGGTCATCAAGCCCAGCGCCGCCACACCTGCGCTCATGCAGCACACCGGCCGCGCCGTGGTGTTCGAAGACAGCGACGATTTCCACAAACGCATCGACGATGAAAACCTGGATGTGGACGAAAACTGCATCCTGGTGCTGAAGAACTGCGGCCCCAAGGGCTACCCCGGCATGGCGGAAGTCGGCAACATGCCGCTGCCGCCCAAGGTGCTGCGCAAGGGCATCACCGACATGGTTCGCATCTCTGACGCCCGCATGAGCGGGACAGCCTACGGCACCGTGGTTTTGCACACCAGCCCTGAGGCCGCCGCAGGTGGTCCACTGGCGGTGGTACAAAACGGCGACATGATCGAGCTGAATGTGCCTGAGCGCAAACTGCAGTTGCTCATCAGCGAAGAGGAATTGACCAAACGCCTGGCCGCATGGACCCAACCCGAACCGGCCATGCACTCAGGCTACTGGAAACTCTACATCGACCATGTGCTGCAAGCCGACGAAGGCGCAGACATGGACTTCCTGGTCGGCCAGCGTGGCTCGGCCGTACCCAAAGACAACCATTGATGGACAAGCCACAACCATGCGTATTTTGATCACCGGCGGTGCCGGATTTTTAGGCGCCCGCCTCGCCCGTGAAATTCTCAAGCGCGATCAGCTCAACGGTCAAAGCGTGACCGAGCTGGTCATTGCAGACCTCTTTCCCGCCCCTGCCGACCTGTTGGCCGATCCACGCGTGAAGGGCCATGCAGGCCCTATGCTGGAACAAGGCGACTTGTTCAAGAGTGGCTTTGACGGTGTGTTCCATTTGGCATCGGCTGTGTCGGGTGAGTGCGAGCTCGACTTTGAGCTGGGGCTGCACTCGAACGTGGACAGCAGCCGCTTACTGCTCGACAGCATCCGAGCCTCGGGCAAAGTCTCGCGCCTGGTGTTTGCCAGCTCGGTCGCGGTGTTCGGACCTGACGCGGCCAACCCCATGCCCGCTTTGGTAGCCGACACGACATTGCCCACGCCGCAAACGTCTTATGGCACACACAAGCTGATGATCGAATACATGGTGGCCGACTACACCCGCAAGGGCTACATCGACGGCCGCGCCGCACGCCTGATGACGGTGGCTGTGCGCCCCGGTAAGCCCAATGGCGCAGCGTCCTCGTTCTTCAGCGGCATCATCCGCGAGCCTTTGGCCGGCACCGCTACCACCTGCCCTGTGGACGCCACCGTATCTCACCCCATCTCCTCGCCCGGCAACACCGTGCAGGGCTTGATCACCGTGTTCGAAGCCAGCCGCGAAGCCTTTGGTGGTCGCATGGCGCTGAACCTGCCGGGTCTGAATGTGAAGGTCAGCGAGATGTTGGCAGCCCTTGAAAAAGTGGCGGGGCCTGCTGTGCGTGCGCGTGTGAGTTTTGTCAAAGACGAACGCATTGCAGGCATTGTTGACAACTGGGCCAAGGGCTGCACCTTTGATCGGGCCCAAGCTCTGGGTCTGAAGGCCGATGCCAGCTACGAGGCGATCATTGCGCAATACATCGAAGACTGCAAAACCCGCCCAGGCTACCCGGCCGAGGCCTTGAACGGTTTGAAGTGAACACCAAGCCGCATTAAAAATGCGTGCTGATCGCCCCACTGATGCGGCCATCGTCTTCGATGATCGCCATCCAGCGCCACTTGTCAAAGGTGGTGCAAGGGTGCGAGATACCCAAAGCCACGCGGTCGCCCACCTGCGGCCAAACCCACTCGGCATCGAACACCATGTGCGCGTGTTGGTCGCTCAAGGACTTGACTTTCCAGGACTCTGGCGTGGCCTGAATCGCCACTGCGCCGGTATGACCGCGGGCCGCCCAGCGTACCGGCATCGGCATGCACTGGTCAAACGACACATCACGCCGCCCCGCGGTCAATATCGCCAGCCCCGGCTCGGGGACCGACTGGACCTTGGCCCAGACCTCCAAAGCGGGCTGCAGCGATGCGCTCAAACCCTCACGCGTTTCTACGAGCTTGAGGTAGCGGGCGTAATTCCAGTGGTCATGCGTCACATAGCAACCCGATCGCAACACGCCTTGCACCGGCCGGCTTTTGACCTGGGTTTTGAGCATCGGGATGACCAGATCAAACACCGCCGAGCCACCCGCCGAGAGCAAGACCTCGTCATTTCCCCACAGGTTTTGTGCGTCCAGCTGCTGCACCAGCACCTGCACGCTGCGCACCAGGCCACTCACGGCTTCGATGTCGTGGGCACTGTCACAGCGGCCCAGACCACCCTCGTAACACTCCACCCCACCCAGACGCACGACGGTCGAAGCAGCCATGGCCTGGGCCAAGGCCAGAGCCTGATCGTGCGTACGGCAACCCGTGCGGTAGCCCGCAATGCCCAACTCCAGCAGCACATCCCAGCAACGCGGGTTGTTTCGCCTGACGCCCCAGTCAGCCAGCGCATCCAGCTGCGCCAGCGAATCCACCAAAAACCAAACCCGCACATGTGTGTACTGTCGCAGCAACAAGTCCAGCCCGTCCAGGTCGGCATCCGACACCAGTTGGTTGGCAATGATGACGCGTTGCGCTCCCGCCGCCAAACCCACCCGCAACTGGTGCACGTTGGCAAAAGTCAAACCCCAAGCCCCCGCTTGCAGTTGCATGCGAAACAGCTCGGGCGACAAGGTGGTCTTGCCGTGCGGGGCCAGGGCCACACCTTTGCGCTGCACAAAGTCTTGCATCCAGGCCAGGTTGTGCATGAGCGCCGGACGGCGCAACACGGCCACCGGGTACGCCAGCGCATCATCCAGCAGGTTCCAGCTGCGCGCACCCAGCTGCGACACTGGGCAGGGCTCTGCAGCCACGGGAAAGCCCTTCAAAGTAGCGTCCAACACAACATCACTTTTCATGCTTTTGTTCCACATGCTTGGGGTCTTTCATTCGTTGCCATGGGCGGTCGCCGTTGGACGATGATTCTCCCACCTCACCTGACGCCTTGCTGCACATTGTTGACATGAAGCCACCCGCCCTCACCCCTTACTCCTTGGACATCGTGACGCTCGGTGAAGCCATGGTCGAGTTCAACCAAAGCTCCCATTCAAAGGCCAACGATGCCCCGCTGTATGCGCAAGGTTTTGGTGGCGACACCAGCAATGCCGCCATTGCCGCTGCCCGATCTGGAGCGCGTGTGGCCTACCTGACGCGTGTGGGCACCGACCGTTGGGGAGACCATTTGATGGACCTGTGGCAACGTGAAAACGTCAACACCACCTCCGTGCTGCGCGACGCCCAAGCGCCCACGGGCATGTACGTTGTGAGCCACGATGCACAAGGCCACCACTTCAGCTATGCACGTGCTGGATCGGCGGCCAGCCGCATGCAACCGCAAGACCTGGCGCACTGGCAAGACACCATCGCCAGCAGCCAATGGCTGCAACTGTCGGGTATCTCTTTGGCGATTTCCACCTCGGCGTGCGACACGGCTTTTGCAGCCATGGCGCATGCCCGCAACGTGGGCACGCGCGTGGCGTTCGACTCCAACTTGCGTTTGTCTTTGTGGCCGCTGGCCCGAGCGCAAGCCTGCATCCGCTACGCGGTGAGTCTGTGTGATCTTTTTTTGCCCAGCCTGGAAGACATGACCGCGCTCACCGGCCTCACCCAAGCGGCCGACATCATCGCCTGGAGCCACACCCACGGCGCGGCGCGGGTGGTGCTCAAATTGGGCGGCGATGGAGCGCTGGCCAGTGACGGACACCACCAACGCCAGATGCCAGGCCATGCGGTCCAGGCCGTCGACGCCACGGGTGCGGGCGACTGTTTTGCGGGCAACTTGCTGGCGCGTTTGTCTGCGGGCGACGACCTGTGGGCCGCCACCGCTTATGCCAATGCCGCCGCCGCGTTGTCGGTGCAAGGCTTCGGCGCCGTCGGCCCCTTGCCAGAACGGGACGCCGTGCTGAACGTGTTGAATGCCCCATCGGAAGGGACACCCACATGAACCAAGAAAGACCCTTGATCGCCATCGACTGGGGCACCTCTTCACTGCGCGGCGCACATCTGGGCGCCAGCGGGCAGGTCATCGAATCGCGCGAATTCCCTCGCGGCATCCTCACCGTTGCGCCTGGACAGTTTGAAGCGGTCTTCCACGAACTTTTTGGCGACTGGATGCATGCGCCGGGTGCCTTATGCCTGATCTCGGGCATGGCCGGCAGCCGCCAAGGCTGGCAAGAAGCGCCCTACTGCCTCTGCCCTGCAGGCTTTGCCGAATTAGGTCAGCACCTGCTGTGGCTGCAGCCCCATCGCATCGCCCTGGTGCCGGGCCTCAGCTGCCTCGGCCAAGATGGTCTGCACACGCCCGACGTGATGCGCGGCGAAGAAGTGCAAATCTTTGGTGCACTGCAGCTCTCTGGGCGAGACAGTGCCACGCTGGTGCTCCCGGGCACGCACAGCAAATGGGTACAAGTGCACAGCGGTCGCGTCCTGCAATTCCAGACCTTCATGACCGGGGAGGTGTTTGCGCTGATGAGCCAGCACTCGATCCTGGGCAAATCGCTGGACCTGACCGGGGCCTTCGATGAAGCTGCGTTTGTGCAAGGCGTGGACCAAAGCCAGCAAGCCGGCAGCGTGCTGCAGCGCCTGTTTGCCGTCCGTACGCTGGGCTTGTTTGAACGCTTGAGCGCGGCGGCTTTGCCGGGCTACTTGTCGGGTCTGTTGATCGGCGAAGAACTGCGCAGCCAGGCGATACCCAGCCATGCCGACCCCGTGATCCTGATCGGCAGCCCAGCCTTGACCCTGCGCTACACCCTGGCCCTGCAACACCTGGGCATCGCCTGCGAAAGCCATGGTGCCGAAGCCACCTGGACAGGCCTACACGCCCTGGCCTCCCAATTGACGAACAAGCCATGAACACCTCAACCGATCCCCAACAAGCATTGGCCCAAGCCATGGCCCAACTGCCCTTGATCGCCATCTTGCGCGGCCTGACCCCTGCCGAAGCCCCAGCCATAGGCCAGGTCTTGGTGGACACCGGTTTTGCCATCATCGAAGTGCCACTGAATTCGCCCGAACCTTTGCAGAGCATCGCCGCACTGACTCAGTTATTTCCGCAAACCCTGATTGGCGCAGGCACCGTGCTGAACGCGCAGCAGGTCAAGGACGTGCACGCCGCTGGCGGCCGCCTGGTCGTGGCCCCCAACTTCAACCCCGCCGTAGTGGCGCAAGCCCTGGCCCTGGACATGGTGGTGGTGCCCGGTGTGGCCACGCCCTCAGAAGCTTTTGCTGCACTCGATGCCGGTGCGCACGGGCTCAAACTTTTTCCGGCCGAAATGATCTCGCCCGCCACCGTTAAAGCGATGCGGGCCGTACTGCCGAATACGGCTGCCTTGATACCCGTAGGGGGCATCACGCCGAGCAATATGGCCCTTTATTTGGCAGCAGGGGCCCGTGGATTTGGCCTGGGTTCGGCCTTGTACGCGCAAGGGCGCTCCGCTCAAGAGGTACAAATACAGGCACAGGCGTTTGTGCACGCCTTCACGGGCTAAACCCTAGCCTTTCGCACCTGCCATTCAGACCTTTTCACCCAACCGCCCATCCCGAAAATCGGCCAAAGCCTGATAGATCTCTTCCTTGGTGTTCATGACAAAGGGGCCGTATTGGACGATGGGCTCTTTGAGCGGTTGGCCCGCCACCAGGATGAGTTGGGCGTCGGCGCTGGCTTCGATCACCACCCCGTCGGCCTGCGGGCTGTTCGCCAGAATGGCCATGCGCTGCAGCGGCACGGCCTGGCCGCTGATGCGCACCTCGCCCCGGTACACATACACAAAGGCGTTGTGGCCGGCGGGCAGGGTTTGCTCAAAACGCGCGCCTTGAGGCATGTGCACATCCAGAAACACCGGCTGGGTGATGACGCGCGTCACCGCGCCCTGCACGCCGTGGCTGGTCCCGGCGATCACCGTCACGGCCACGCCTTCGGGCGTCTGAAACTGCGGCAGTTGGTCGTTCTGAAAATCACGGTACCAAGGCGAATTCATCTTCTCGCTGCTGTGCAGATTCAGCCAGAGTTGAAAGCCCTCCATCACGCCATCGGCTTGCTGCGGAATCTCGGAGTGGATCACACCCTGTCCAGCGGTCATCCATTGCACGCCACCGTTTTCCAGCAGGCCTTCGTTGCCCGCGCTGTCGCGGTGCAGCATGCGCCCGGCGATCATGTAGGTCACGGTTTCAAAGCCACGGTGCGGGTGGTCCGGAAACCCGGCGATGTAGTCGTCGGGCTTGTCGCTGCCAAAAGCGTCCAGCATCAAAAACGGGTCCAGCCGACGCTGCAGGTCTTGCGTGAGAATGCGGCTGAGCTTGACGCCCGCGCCGTCCGAGGTGGCCTGGCCGGTGACCAGGCGTTCTATGCTGCGCGAAACGCTCACGGCGTGTGGGGTGGCGACTTGGGGCACATCCGCTCCTCTTGATCAAATCAGGGGATCAAGCAGGCCGGTGCAGGGCGCAGATCTTGTTGCCGTCGGGGTCGCGCAAGTAGGCCAGATAGAGCTTGCCTGCGGGACTCTCGCGAAAGCCAGGTGGGTCTTCGCAGGTGGTGCCGCCGTTGGCCAGGCCCGCTGCGTGGAAGGCATCCCCCTGCTCAGCCGACTTCACCGTGAAACCGATGGTGCTGCCGTTGCCGGCTGTGGCAGGCTGGCCATTGATCGGCGTGGTGATGGCAAATGTGCCGGTGGGGCTGCGGTAGAAGTACCGGTTTTTATTGGCGACACCGGGGCCATAACCCAGGGTACCCAGCAAGGCATCGTAAAACTTTTTCGAAACTTCCAGGTCATTCACACCCAGCATCACATGACTGAACATCGCTCTTTCTCCGCGTAAACCCGTTGCCGGGCGAAATTCATGATGGGTCATGTTAGCGGATACCGCCCGGCTTGGCTCCCATCGTCTCGAGAGTGCTTGGATGTGACAGACTGCGGCCCCCGACTGTGGCAGCATCGGCCCTTATTGAAACCCAACTTCAGGAGTCAGGACCATGAGCATTAACTCCACCCAGGCCAGCCGCCTGTCCTTTGGCCTGCAAGGCCGCGTGGTCATCGTCACCGGGGCAGCCAACGGCATTGGTGAGGCCTGCGCACGCCGCTTTGCCGCCGAAGGGTCCCATGTGGTCTTGGCCGACGTGAACAGCGCGCGTGGCGCTGCCGTGGCCGCCGAATTGCGCAACGAAGGCCACAGTGCTGGCTTCATGGCTTGCGATGTTTCGCGCAAAGCCGATGTGGATGCGCTGGTGGACCATGTGTTGCAGGCCTTTGGCCGCATCGACGTATTGGTCAACAATGCGGGGATTTTCAAGGCAGCGGATTTCCTGGATGTGACCGAAGAAGATTTCGATGCGGTGATCAATGTGAACATCAAGGGCTCTTTTTTGATGGGCCAGGCCGCAGCCCGGGCCATGAAAAGCACCGGCGGGGGTTCCATCGTCAACATGAGCTCAGTCAATGCGGTGCTGGCCATTCCCAGCATCGCCAGCTACAACGTGAGCAAGGGCGGTATCAACCAGCTGACACGGGCCATGTCCTTGGCACTGGCCGACTTCGGCATCCGCGTGAACGCGGTAGCCCCTGGGACGATTGCCACCGAACTGGCCCGCCAAGCGGTGCTGACCAGCGAGGAAGCTCAAAAGAAAATCATGATGCGCACGCCCATGAAGCGTTTGGGTGAGCCCGACGAAGTGGCCAAGGTGGTGGCCTTTCTGGCCAGCGATGCGGCCAGCTACATCACGGGTGAAATCGTCACCGTCGACGGCGGGCGCATGGCGCTCAACTACACCGTCCCCGTCTGAAAGAAACCATTTTGATGCGCAACACCACCGACACAGGCAATTCCGTACTCGAAACCTGGCTGACCCAAGAGCAAGTGGTGCGCCAGCGCCTGGATGCAGGCGCTGGCCCCGGCGTGGCGCAGCCGGACCAAGTGGCGGGTAAAACCGGCCTCGAAGTCATGCAAGGCTTGCTCAGCGGCGAGCTGCCCTACGCCAGCATCGCCAAGACATTGGACTTTGTGCTGATCGAGGTCAGCCCAGGCCAGGCGATTTTTCAGGGCGCGCCTGGCCTGAACCACATGAACCCGCTGGGCACGGTGCACGGCGGCTGGTTTGCCACCTTGCTCGATTCGGCCCTGGGCTGCGCCGTGCACACCATGATGCCACCCGGTCGCGGCTACACCACAGCCGATCTGAGCGTCAAACTCGTCAAAGCCCTGACCCCCAAAGTGCAGCGCGTGCGCGCCATTGGCCAAGTGGTGCACTGCGGACGTCAGCTGGCCACCGCCGAAGCACGGCTGGTCGGGCCAGATGGCACCCTGTACGCCCATGCGAGCACCGCGTGCCTGGTTTTTGACATGCCCTCTTCCACTGGAAACAAACCATGAGACTCCTTCACACCATGCTGCGCGTAGGCAACCTGCAACGCTCAATCGACTTCTACACCCAGGTGCTGGGCATGAAGCTGCTGCGCACCTCTGAAAACCCTGAATACAAATACACCTTGGCCTTTGTTGGTTACGGCAACAACCCAGACCATGCCGAGCTGGAGCTGACCTACAACTGGGGCGTGGAAAGCTACGAGATGGGTACGGCCTACGGCCACATTGCCCTGGGCGTGCCCGATGCGTATGCCGCATGCGAAAAAATCAAGTCCGCTGGCGGCCAAGTTACCCGCGAAGCCGGCCCCGTGAAAGGTGGCACCACGGTGATCGCCTTTGTGACCGACCCTGATGGCTACAAGGTCGAGCTGATCCAACGGGCTGAATACGCTGACGGACAAGGTTTGCGCTGATCCCATGGAGCCAGGACATGATCGATCTGAAACGACAACGCATCCTGGTCACCCAGGCCAAGGACTTCATGGGACCGGCCCTTTGTCACGAGCTGCGGGCCTGCGGCGCGGAGGTGATCGCCGACGATCGCCTGCTCACTGCCCCACGTGACGCGCAAGCCGTGATTGAAGCGGCAGGGCCGCTGAACGCGCTGGTGATCAACCTGGCGCTGCCCGCACCGTCCACACCCATCACGCAGATTGACGAAGCCGAATGGCAACAGGTTTTTGAAGTGATGGTCGACCCCCTGCCCCGACTGGTGCGGGCGGTGGTACCCGGCATGAAGGCTCGAGGCGGCGGCAAGATCGTGGTGATGGGCAGTGCCTCGGCGCTGCGTGGCATGAAGCGTGCCGCCAGTTACAGCGCAGCGCGCGGTGCGCAGCTGGCCTATGTGCAGGCGGCAGGCGTGGAGCTGGCCCCGGACAACATCCAGCTCAACGCCGTGGCACAGAATTTTGTCGATAACCCCACCTACTTCCCACCCGAGGTGCAGGCGAACCCGCGTTTTCAGGAGCGCCTGAAGCGGGAAGTGCCCTTGGGCCGTCTGGTCAAGGCCGAAGAAGACGCCCGCTTTGTGGCCTACCTGTGCAGCGAGGCCGCCAGCTGTTTTGTCGGGCAGGTATTCCCGATGTCGGGTGGGTGGGCGGTGCGCTGATCGAGCGCAAAACTCAACGCGGCAACTGGCTGGCTTCGCGCGCCAACGCTTCGATGCGCACCCAATCGCCTTGATCCAGCGCGTCGGCGGGCACCAGCCAAGAGCCGCCCACGCAGGTCACATTCGGCAAACTCAAAAAGTCCAAGGCGTTGCCGGGCGTCACACCGCCAGTGGGGCAAAACTGCACATCCCAAAACGGACCTGCCCAGGCCTTGAGCATGGCCGGGCCACCCGCCTGCATGGCCGGAAAGAATTTGAGCGCGTTGTAGCCGTCTTCCTGCGCCATCATGATTTCGCTGCCGGTGGCCACACCGGGCAAAAGCGATAAACCGTGGTCACGGCAGGCCTGGCCCACCGCGCGGGTGTAACCGGGGCTCACGGCAAACTGCGCGCCGGCTTTGGCAGCGGCGGTGGCATCCTGCGGGCTGCGCACCGTGCCTGCTCCAACGACCGCACCCGGTACCTCCTTGGCGATCGCCTCCATGCAGGCCAGTGCCTGCGGGGTGCGCAGCGTGACTTCGAGCATGCGAATCCCACCCGCCACCAAAGCGCGGGCCATGGGCACGGCGTGGGCCACATCGGTGAGCACGATCACGGGGATCACGGGGGCGTCTTGCATCACTTGGAGGGCCGACAAACTTGAGGTGGGTGTCACAGCCATGTGCAGGCCCCTTCTTCGGCTTGGAGCGCGTTGCGTCGCATGTGGGCAAACAGTTCACGCCCCATACCCATGCCGTTGGCGGCGCGCAGCGCTGCAGGCATTGGGGCCAGTGGACGGGCGGCCCATTCAGCTTCGGTCACCAGCACCTGCAAAGTGCCCGCCACACCATCGAGCCGAATCATGTCGCCGTCTTGCACCTTGGCCAGTGGGCCACCGGCAGCGGCTTCGGGTGAAACATGGATGGCGGCCGGCACCTTGCCCGAGGCACCGCTCATGCGGCCATCGGTCACCAGCGCCACCTTGAAGCCCTTGCCCTGCAGCACCGCCAGCGGCGGCGTGAGTTTGTGCAATTCGGGAATGCCATTGGCCTGTGGACCTTGCCAGCGCACCACGCAGACCACCCCACCCGA
>CANHUM010000022.1 GCA_947463845.1 Comamonadaceae bacterium | reverse complement strand
GTAGTTGCCCGCGCCAAAGCTGCCACCGATGATGATGGTGAATTTGGGCACAGCCGCCGTGGCCACGGCCGTGACCATCTTGGCGCCGTTGCGTGCAATGCCTTCGTTTTCGTATTTGCGACCCACCATGAAGCCGGTGATGTTCTGCAAAAACACCAGCGGGATCTTGCGCTGGCAGCACAACTCGATGAAGTGCGCGCCCTTGAGGGCCGACTCGCTGAACAGAATGCCGTTGTTGGCGATGATGCCCACCGGCATGCCTTCGATGCGGGCAAAGCCGCAAATCAAGGTGGTGCCAAAGCGCGATTTGAATTCGTCAAACTCCGAGCCGTCCACAATGCGGGCGATGATTTCGCGCACATCGAAAGGCTTGCGTGTGTCCGTGGGAATCACGCCATACAGCTCTTGCGCATCGAACTTGGGCGGTACGGGCGCATGCGTGGCAATGTTCGGCACCTTTTGCGCGTTGAGGTTTTTCACGGCCTGCCGTGCCAGCGCCAGCGCGTGCACATCGTTTTGTGCCAGATGGTCGGCCACGCCACTCAATCGCGTGTGCACATCACCGCCACCCAAATCTTCGGCACTCACCACCTCGCCAGTGGCCGCTTTGACCAAAGGCGGACCACCCAAAAAGATGGTGCCCTGGTTCTTCACGATGATGGTTTCGTCGCTCATGGCGGGCACATACGCGCCACCGGCTGTGCAGCTGCCCATGACCACCGCGATCTGCGCAATGCCTTGCGCGCTCATGTTGGCCTGGTTGAAGAAGATGCGGCCAAAGTGGTCACGGTCCGGGAAGACTTCGTCCTGGTTGGGCAGGTTGGCACCGCCCGAATCCACCAGATAAATGCAGGGCAGGCGGTTTTGCTGCGCGATCTCTTGCGCACGCAAATGCTTTTTCACCGTCATGGGGTAATAGGTGCCGCCCTTCACCGTGGCGTCGTTGCACACGATCATGCAATCCACGCCGCTGACGCGACCAATGCCCACGATCACGCCGGAGCTGGGCGCGTCGTTGTTGTACATGTTCAGCGCGGCCAGCGGGGCCACCTCGAGGAAAGGTGTGCCGGGGTCGAGCAGCATTTGGATCCGGTCGCGCGGCAGCAGCTTGCCCCGGGCGGTGTGTTTGGCGCGGGGCGCATCGCCACCGCCTTGGGCCACGCGCTCCAGGTGGGCGCGCAGGTCATCGACCAGTCTGCGCATGGCGGCGGCGTTGTGCTGGAAATCAGCAGAACGCGGATTGAGTTGGGAGTGCAAAACGGTCATGGTGCTTCCTAGAGGCTGACGCTGCCGGGCCAGGTGCCGGGCCAAAGTGCGACGACTCCCAGCTTAAAGGGTTCAGGGCGGCTGGAGCGTGTCAAATAGGTTGCAAATCGTGCCACAATTCCTGACATCATGAACGACGCCATCATTGCCCTCCCCGCCCCGAGCCAGGCCGGGCGTGCAGAGACACCCATGGCCTTCGTCCTTGCCATCACTGCCGCCTACGCCCAGCGCGGCCTGGACCCTCTACCGGCCTTGCAATCGGCACAAATTGCGCCAGAATTACTCCATCTTCCGGATGCGCGCATCACCGCCTTGCAAATGGAATGGCTTTCGGGCACCGCCATGCGTGAGCTGGACGACGAGGCCCTGGGCTGGTTCAGCCGCCGCCTGCCCTGGGGCAGTTACGGCATGCTGGTGCGGGCGTCCCTGACCGCTCCCACCTTGGGCGTCGCGCTGGCCCGCTGGTGCCGCCACCACGGCTTGCTGACCGATGACATTCACCTGGAAGTCAAGCAGTCACAAGGCGTGGCCAGCGTGCAATTGGCCGAGCGGCGCGACCTGGGGACTTTGCAAGAATTTGCCGTGGTGTCGGTGCTGCGCAATGCGCTGGGCGTCGCCTGCTGGCTGACCGACTCGCGCATCCCTTTGCTGCAAACCACCCTGCGCTTGGCCCCGCCGCCGCACGCGGGCAGTTACCGTGTGCTGTTTGACGGTCCTACCCAATTCAACGCCCCAGGACACAGCCTGCAGTTCGATGCGGGGTACCTGAGCCTGCCCGTGCGCCGCGACGAAGCTGCCCTGCAACGCATGCTGCAACGCGCCCTGCTCCTCACGGTGCGGCCTTACCGGCGAGACCGCTTGCTGGTGGAGAAGGTGCGCCAAACCCTGGCCGAACACCCTGAGCACAGCCGCAACGCCGATGACCTGGCGGCTTGGCTCCATCTGTCGGCCCGCACGCTGCATCGGCAACTCAAGGAAGAAGGGGCCAGCCTGCAGCAACTCAAAGACGCGGTGCGACGGGATCTGGCCAGTGACCTGTTGCTGCGCACGCAGCGTCCCATCAAACAAATCGCCGTCGAAGTGGGGTTTCAGAACGAGAAGAGTTTCATGCGGGCCTTCAAGGGCTGGACGGGCCGCACACCTGAAGAGTTCAGGCTGGCCAAGGCACCCTGAAAGACACCGGCCGCCGCTGTATCAAGCCAGTCGCAGCTGGTGCATACCCGTGAACACGCGCTGCGCACCCGCCCGCAAGAGGGGCGCAGGGTCAGCGGGCGGCGCGGCATAAGCCCAAACAGTCGCCCCAGCTGCCACGCCGGCTGTGATGCCCACGGTGGTGTCTTCCACCACCAAACAACGGGCCGGGTCGATTTGCAGGTGGGCCGCAGCGGCCAGGTACACATCGGGGTGGGGTTTGCTGCGGGGCATTTCGTGGCCGCTGAAAATACGGCCTTCAAAGAAGTCGATTAGGCCCACCTGCTGGAGCATCATCTCGACCTTGAAACGGTCCGCGCCCGAAGCCACGGCGATGCGGCCCTGGCAATGCGCATGCAGATGCGCCACCGCCTCGTGCACGCCCTCGATGGCGGTGATGCTTTGTGTCAAACGTTCGTTGCGCCGGGCAAAGAACTGTTCTAGCCACGCATCGGTGAGCGGCTGGCCGGTGTGCGCCTCGATGGTGGTGCGCTGGCTTTTGACGGTGTGGCCCACAAAACGCTGCATGCACTCGGCCAGCGTCATGCGCCAGCCCTGCTCTTCAAACATGTCGCGCAGCACGCCACAGGTGATGGCTTCGCTGTCCACCAGCACGCCGTCGCAGTCAAACAAAATGGCTTCAAAGTTCATGGGGGTGATCATCCAGAGTGGTCATGCATCGCTTTCACAGCACATCGCCATCCACATAAAACCAGCGATCGGCTTCGCGCACAAATCGGCTGCGCTCGTGCTGACGCACCGCCTTGCCACCCACCCGAAAACGCGCCACAAATTCGACCTCGGCAGTGTCAGCGCCTGTCACCAGGTGCTGCTTGATCTCCAAGCCCAACCACTTGCCACCGGTTTCGAGTGTCAACTCGGCAGGCTGCTGGCTGCTGTGCCAGGTGGCCAGCAAATAGGGCACATCGCCCAAGACAAAGGCGCTGTAACGCGAACGCATGAGGCGCTCGGCATCGGGTGCGGCCTGGCCTGCATGCAGCGGACCGCAGCATTCAGCCAGGCTCAGCACCTGACCTTTGGGAGTGGCGCGGCCGCAGGGGCAAGGCACAGACATCAAGCGCCTTTGCGTGCAGCGCTTTCAGCTTTGTGTTGCTCCATCGAGACCGTGGGTGCCCCGGCTTTTTTCCAGGCCGCAAAACCGCCGTCGATGTGGGCCACATTGGTCATGCCCATGTCCTGCAGGGTTTTGGTGGCCAGGGCGCTGCGCCAGCCTGCACCGCAAAACAGAACGAACTGCTTGCCCTCGTCTGCAAACACGGGCTTGAAGTAGGGCGAGGCCGGGTCCACCCAAAATTCGAGCATGCCGCGAGGCGCCAGCAAGGCACCCGGCACGGTGCCGTCGCGCTCAAGTTCACGCGGGTCGCGGATGTCCACGATTTGCACCGCAGGGTCCGCCACGCGTGCCTGCACCTCGGCCACACTGAGCGTGGTGACCTGGGACATGGCTTCGTCAACGAGGGTTTGAAATCCTTTGGTGATGGGCATGCGTATCTCCTTGAATGGGTTTACTACAAAATCATTTTCGCCAGAAATGCGAGCTGAACAGCACCAGCACCGACAGCAGCTCCAGACGGCCCAGCAGCATGGCAAAGCTCAAAACGGTCAACTGGAAGGGATTGAGCCCACCGAAGTTGCCAGAAGGGCCGACCTCGCCCAAGCCGGGCCCGATGTTGTTGACCGTGGCAATCACCGCTGAAAACGCGGTCACGATGTCCAGGCCACTGAGCAGCAACAGCATGCTCAGGCCCATGGTGGCACCACCGTAAATGAGCATGAAGCCCAGCACCGCCGTCATGACCGACATGGGGATCACGGCCCCGCCCAAAGTGACCGGGTTGATGACACGGGGATGGATGATGCGCACCAACTCCCGTCGGGCTTGCTTGATCAGCAAGACCATGCGCACCATCTTGATGCCACCGCCCGTGGAGCCGGCGCAAGAAGCAAAGCAACCCAGGAACATCAGCAAGATGGGCGCAAATACAGGCCACTGCGCGTAATCGGTGGCCGCATAACCGGTGGTGGTGGCCAAAGACACCACATGGAAGGCGCTGATGCGCAGTGCTTCCACGGCGTCGTCATACACACCATGAACCATCAACAAAGCCATCACCAGCAAGGTGGCGGCCAGCAAGACACCCAGATAGGTTCTGATTTCCCGATCATTGCTGATCGGCTTCAGCGAACGGCTGCGCAGGACCACAAAATAGCGCACAAAGCTGATGCCAGCCAGGGTCATGAACACGATGGCCACCCACTCGATCTCAGGCGAGTTGAAATGTCCAAAGCTGGCGTCATACGACGAAAAGCCCCCCAAACCCATGGTGGTGCACATGTGCATGAAGGCATCGGCCCAACTCATCCCGGCCCAGCGGTAAGCGAGCAAACAGGCCCCCGAGAACAGGAAATACACACCCCACAGGCCCCGCGCTGTCTCCGAAATGCGTGGCGTGAATTTGGTGTCCTTCATGGGGCCGGGCGTTTCGGCCTTGTACAGCTGCATGCCGCCCAGGCCCAGCATCGGCAAGACCGCCACCACCAACAGCATGATGCCCAAGCCGCCGATCAACTGCAAAAAGCAACGCCAAATGTTCACGGAGATCGGCAAATGGTCCAGCCCTGACAAGGCCGTGGCACCGGTCGCGGTGAGCGCACTCATGGCTTCAAAGTAAGCCTTGAACCAGGTGATCTCCGGGACCAAGACCATCAGGGGCAAGGCCGAGTAGGCGGGCAAGACCAGCCACACCAGGTTGACCAGCAAAAAGCCGTCCTTGGCCAGCAGCTCGCGCCGGTAGCGTTGCGTGATGGCCGCCAGCACCACCCCACTGAAAGCCGTCAGGGCAAAACCGGTCAGCCAGATCCACTGAATGTCATCATGGTCTTCAAACCAGGCCCAGACGCCAGGCACCAGAAAGGTGACCGAAAACGCGATCAGGATGCGCGCCATCAAGGACAGCACGGGGGCAAATGTATGGAGCATCAGCCGAAAAAGGTCGCGCTGACCTGGAAAAGTTTTTCCACCGCACGCACATCGCGCTTGTTGGGAATGAACAAAATGATGTGGTCGTCGGCCTCAATCAGGGTGTCATGGTGTGGCATCAACACTTCGGATTTCCGACCCTCTCCGCGCACAATGGCGCCCATGCTCACGCCTTGCGGCAACTTGATTTCCTCGACGCGGCGGCCCACCAATTTGGACGTCTTGCTGTCGCCGCGCGCAATGCCTTCCAACGCTTCGGCAGCACCCCGGCGCAGGCTGTGCACCGCCGCCACATCGCCCCGGCGCAGGTGCGCCAGCAATTCGCCGATCACGGTTTGGGCGGGAGAGATCGCGATGTCGATGGTGCTGCCTTGCATCATGTCGGCATAGGCGCGGCGGTTGATCAAGGCCATGACGCGCCGCGCGCCCATGCGCTTGGCGAGCATGGCAGACATGATGTTGTCCTCGTCGTCGCTGGTCAGGGCCAGGAACAGGTCCATCTCACCCACATTTTCTTCGTGCAAGAGGTCTTCGTCTGCGCCATCACCGTTGAGGATGAGCATGCTCGACGGCAACTGGCTGGCCAGGTATTCGCAGCGCTTTTTGTCGCGCTCGATCAACTTCACGTCGTACTGACCCGCCAAAATGCGCGCCAGGCGCAAACCCACTTTGCCGCCACCGGCCAGCATCAGGCGCTGCACGGGTTTGTCGGTTTTGTGGATACCGCCCAACACGATAGGAATCTTGCGCGTATCGGCCAGCACAAAGACCTCATCGCCCGGCAGGATGCGGGTCTCGGGCAAGGCGTCCACCAATGCGTCCTGCCGGTACAGGGCCACCACGCGCATCTCGGCATGGGGCAAGCGATCACGAAATTCGGCAATGGTGTGGTTCACCAGCAAGCTGTCGGCCGCTGCACGCACCACGATCAGACTGACGCGACCCTCGGCAAATTCAAGGACCTGCAGGGCTTCGGGGTACTGGATGAGTTGCTCGATGTAGCGCATCACCGACTCTTCCGGGCAGATCACATGGTCCACCGAAAACCCGGTCTTACCAAGCAATTCGTCACCCTCGTTGAACTCGGGCGAACGCAGGCGGGCAATGGTGGTGGGCACGTTGAACACATCATGGGCAATCTTGCAGACCACCAGGTTGGACTCGTCGGCCGCCGCGCAGGCGATCAGCATGTCGGCGTCCTGGGCTCCGGCCTCGCGCAGCACCGAGGGCTGGATGCCGTTGCCCACCACGCCGCGCAGGTCCAGGCGCTCCTCCAGCAGTCGCAAGCGTGCAGGATCCTGGTCGATGACGGTGATGTCGTTTTGCTCAGAAACCAGGCTTTCAGCGACGCTTTCGCCCACACGCCCTGCACCCAGAATGATGATGTTCATGGGGCCAAATCATACGTGAATGGCCGAAATCGTTCGGCCATTCGGGCGCTCAAAGTGCGCGCTGGATGATGATTTTCTGCACGTCGCTTGTGCCTTCGTAAATTTGGCACACCCGCACATCGCGGTAAATGCGCTCCACAGGGAAGTCGCTCACATAGCCGTAGCCGCCCAGGGTCTGGATGGCGGCAGAACACACTTTCTCCGCCACTTCGCTGGCAAACAGCTTGGCCATGGCCGCTTCTTTCAGGCAAGGGCGGCCTGCATCGCGCAGGCTGGCCGCGTGCCAAATCAGCTGGCGCGCTGCTTCGAGTTGCGTAGCGCAGTCGGCCAAGCGAAAACCCACCGCCTGGTGGTTGAAGATAGAGGTGCCAAAACTCTCGCGCTGCTTGGCGTAGTCAATCGCCACATCGAGTGCGCTGCGCGCCATGCCCAGGCTTTGCGCAGCAATACCGATGCGCCCGCCCTCCAAAGAAGACAGGGCGATCTTGTAACCTTCGCCCTCTTGACCGATCAGGTTCTCGGCAGGGATGCGGCAGTTGTCGAAGTTGATCTGCGCGGTGTCACTGCTGTGTTGCCCCAGCTTGTCTTCCAGGCGTGCCACCACATAGCCCGGTGCGCTGGTGGGCACCAAGAAGGCGCTCATGCCCTTCTTGCCGGCACCCTTGTCGGTGACGGCGATCACGATGGCCACATCGCCGTTTTGGCCGCTGGTGATGAACTGCTTGACGCCGTTGATGACGTACTCGTCGCCGTCTTTCACGGCCGTGGTCCGCAAGGACGAGGCATCCGAGCCCACATGCGGCTCGGTCAGGCAAAAAGCACCCAGCATCTGACCCTGAGCCAAGGGACGCAGCCATTGTTCTTTTTGCGCGGCGTTGCCGTACATCATCAAGATGGCGTTCACGGGGCAATTGGTCACGCTGATCACAGTGCTGGTGCCGCCGTCGCCCGCTGCGATTTCTTCGAGCACAAGCGCCAGCGTCACATAGTTCAGACCCGCGCCGCCCCACTCCTCAGGCACGCAAATGCCGTAGGCTCCCAGCTCGGCCAGGCCCTTGTGCACGTCTTTCGGGAAGTGATGCTTCTTGTCCCACTCGGCAGCATGAGGCCACAGCTCGCGCTGGGCAAAGTCGCGCACAGCGTCACGGATCATTTCCTGGTCGGGGGTCAGCAGCATGTCGGTCTTTCGTTGTCGGTTCACCAGGGCAGCGTTTGCCCATCATGGTTCAAAAATGCACCCCTGTGCTTCGGGTCGCGTTGTTCAAGGACAGTGCTCAAGGTCTGGCACAAACTGATCGCGCTCTGCTCGGGCGTGAGCGGCGCTTGTTCGCCGCCCATGTCGGTCTGCACCCAGCCAGGGTGGATGGCCAGCACGGTGATGTCCGGCTGCTCAGCTTGCGTGCAGCGGACCACCATGTTGAGCGCGGCCTTGCTCACACGGTACAGCGCGGCATTGCCGCTGGTGGTCTCTTGCAGGCTGCCCATGATGGAGCTGATGCAGGCGATCACGCCATGCGCATCCTGCACCATGGGCACGATCTGGGGGATGACCTGCATGGCACCCATCACGTTGGTGTGCATCACGGCATCGAAGCTGTCGCGGGTAGGCGGGGTGTTGGCGCTGGCGCGGTCCATCGCACCCGCCACATAAATGGCAAGATCAATTTTCTCGCCATCCAGTTGCCAAGCCAGGCCCGAGTTGCTGGCCGGGTTGGCCACATCCAGGCGCAAGGTTTGTGCGCCCAAGGCCTTGAGTCGTTCCAGTCCTGCGTCCGAACGGGCGGTGGCGATCACGCGTGCGCCACTGCCGATGAACTGGCGGGCCAGTTCATAGCCGATACCGCGCGATGCGCCGATGAGCAGGACCGTCAGCATCTGTCAGACCAGTTCCAGCGCCACCGCTGTGCCTTCGCCGCCGCCGATGCACAGTGTGGCCAAGCCCTTTTTGAGACCGCGGGCCTTGAGCGCATGGATCAGCGTGACCATGATGCGCGCACCGGACGCACCAATCGGGTGACCCAAGGCGCAGGCACCGCCGTTCACGTTGACCTTGTCGTGCGAGACATTCAGCTCTTTCATCAGCGCCATGGGCACCACGGCAAAGGCTTCGTTGACTTCCCACAAATCGACGTCTTCGACTTTCCAACCGGCTTTGGCCAGGGCTTTTTGGGTGGCCCCCACGGGTGCGGTGGCAAACCATTCGGGCTCTTGCGCATGGGTCGCGTGGCTCACGATGCGAGCCAAGGGCTTGCAGCCCAGCTTGGCGGCAGTGCTTTCGCGCATCAGCACCATGGCGGCTGCGCCGTCGTTGATGGACGAGCTGCTGGCGGCGGTGATGGTGCCGTCTTTCTTGAAGGCGGGCTTGAGCGATGTGATTTTGTCGAGTTTGACTTTGCCGGGGCCTTCGTCGATGGACACGACGCGCTCGCCACTGCGGTCCTTCACCGTCACGGGCGTGATCTCGGCGGCAAAGGCACCCGACTCGGTGGCGGCCTTGGCACGCTGCACGCTGGTGGTGGCAAAGTGGTCTTGCTCGGCACGGGTAAAGCTGTATTTGGCGGCGCAGTCTTCGCCAAAGGTGCCCATGCTGCGGCCAGGATCGTAAGCGTCTTCCAGACCATCGAGCATCATGTGGTCAAAGATGCGGTCATGCCCCATGCGGTAGCCACCACGGCCCTTGAGCATGAGGTAGGGCGCATTGGTCATGCTTTCCATGCCGCCCGCCACCAGCACGTCGTGCGTACCGGCCACCAGCATGTCGTGCGCGAACATGGCTGCGCGCATGCCCGAGCCGCACATCTTGGACAAAGTGACCGCGCCTGCGCTCTTGGGCAAACCGCCCTTGAAGCCCGCCTGGCGCGCTGGGGCTTGGCCTTGGCCTGCCATCAGACAGTTGCCAAACAGCACTTCAGTGACCAGCTCGGGGCTGATGCCTGCGCGTTGCACGGCGGCCTGGATGGCAGCGCCGCCAAGATCGTGGGCGGCCAGCGCAGAAAAATCGCCCTGGAAACTGCCCATGGGGGTGCGGGCAGCGCTGACAATGACGATGGGATCGTGTGACATGTTGAAGCCTTTCAAATGTGGATGTCTGCAATGATGAGGTGCTCGCCGGTTTCTTCTTCGGCGATGCGGCGGATGTAAGCCACGAAGTCGGGGTCTTCCCCGCGCAGCAGCAGTGGCAAGCAATGCCGGAAATCATCTCGCCGACACCACTCGCGCATATAGTCGTCCCATGAATTCCAGCGACGCTGTTCGGTGGCACTCATTTTCTGATGGTAAGCAATGAGATAAGCGCGCTCGAACAAGGCAATCAGCATGTCGAAAATGATCAACATCCGCTCTTTTTGTTCAGCCGTCGGGGCTGGCAGGGCTTGGTTGGTGCGCAGCTGCAAGTCGGCGTGGTCGAGCACCACCTTGAGGAAGTCGTTGTAGGCATCCGACAAGTGCTGGTAAGCCTCTTCTTCTTCGTTCTCGCGCTCTTTGCGTTGCTCAAGCCAAAACACCCAGACGGCATAGGGCAAACCGAACACGGTCACCGCATAACTGCCCAACTCCAGAAAATCGGCCAGGCTCATGCCCGTCACCCGCCTCTTGGGTAGCGCTTGAGCGCGCTGCGGAAAACACCCAGCACCTCACCCGGATGGCTCATGCTGACACCGAGGTCTTTGGCCAGTCCGTCCTTGACGCCGTAGCACCAACCATGCACGCTGAGTTTCTGGCCGCGGGCCCATGCGTCCTGAACCACATTGGTCAGCGCCACGTTGCCCACCTGCTCGATCACGTTCATTTCGCACAAGGTGTCTTCCTGCTCGGGAATGCTCAGGTGATCGAGGCGACGGCGGTGACGCACTTTCACGTCGTGCACATGCCGCAACCAGTTATCAACCAACCCCACACGCAAACCGCGCAAGGTGGCCAGCACACCGCCGCAGCCGTAATGCCCCACCACCATGATCTGCTCGACTTTGAGGACATCGACCGCGTACTGAATCACGGACAAAGCATTCAGATCTGAGTGCACCACCAGGTTGGCCACATTGCGGTGGACAAACACCTCTCCCGGATCGAGCCCTGTGATTTGATTGGCCGGCACCCGACTGTCAGAGCAACCAATCCACAGGAACCGGGGGGTTTGCTGGTTCGCCAGACGAGCAAAAAACTCGGGATCTTCGCGGACCATGCGCGCAGCCCATTCGCGATTTTTGGCGAGCAGTGTTTGCATGACCAGCGGCTCAGCAGGTTTCGGCAAACAGCTCGCGGCCGATCAGCATGCGGCGGATCTCTGAGGTGCCCGCGCCGATTTCGTACAACTTGGCGTCGCGCCACAGACGGCCCAGCGGGTATTCGTTGATGTAGCCATTGCCACCAAAAATCTGCACGCCTTCGCCCGCCATCCAGGTGGCTTTCTCGGCCGTCCAGAGGATGACCGAGGCGCAATCCTTGCGCACCTGGCGCACATGTTCGGTGCCCAGCAGGTCGAGGTTTTTGGCAACGGTGTAGGCAAAGGAGCGCCCTGCCTGCAGCACGGTGTACATGTCGGCCACTTTGCCCTGGATCAGCTGAAACTCGCCGATGCTTTGACCAAACTGCTTGCGGTCGTGGATGTAGGGGATCACGTTGTCCATGACCGCCTGCATGATGCCCAGGGGGCCACCCGTGAGCACCGCGCGTTCATAGTCCAGACCACTCATCAGCACCTTGGCGCCATTGTTCAAGCCACCCAGAATGTTCTCGGCGGGCACTTCAACGTTGTTGAACACCAGCTCGCCCGTGTGGCTACCGCGCATGCCCAGCTTGTCGAGCTTTTGCGCAATCGAAAAACCTTTCATGCCTTTTTCGATCAGGAAAGCCGTCACGCCTCGGGCGCCCATTTCCGGCTCGCTCTTGGCATACACCACCAAGGTGTCGGCGTCCGGCCCGTTGGTGATCCACATCTTGGAGCCGTTGAGCAGGTAGTAGCCGCCCTTGTCCTCGGCCTTGAGCTT